>DMAP01000096.1 GCA_003446975.1 Clostridiales bacterium
TATAAAGGAGTAGTGATTGTTCTGGCCAATTTTTGGACCCCATCCCTGAATAAGCACGCGGTTATCACCAGTTATCTGACTCTGTAGGTTATGGCTTGTCATCCTGTCTGCCACAGGGAAGTTATAACCGCTTGTTACTTTCAGTTCTTCAATTTTAGGTATAATGTCTTCAGCAGAATGAATCTCATCAAACAGTTGTGTGCTGAACAACCTATTCATGTTCGTGATCATTGTGAGTTTCTCAAATCCGATTGTATAGGGCCACGTATATCTTTGATAATCGCCTCCATGTTGCCATCCTACAATCGAGGGATGAAGTCTGATGTTTGAACCATGTCTTACCAGTGCGAAATCCATCATATGAGATTGCTCAGCCGCCTCTTCAACGGAGAATGTATGTCCCCCCTCGCTATTGGTTGCATATGCCGAGAACCAATTCTTTTTACCCGGTCCAATTTCTGTTGTCAGTTCAACATCTTGCAAATGGATCAGTTTTGGAGGTGGTAATTTGGAGACAATCAGATAGATTACATCATTGGTCGTATTTATGGATGCATTCTCATCTCCGCTAACCGCAGCCATCTGTATCGGTAATAAATAAGTCATTTCATTTTGCATCTCACCTGAGGTGAGAGATATATTTACATGTGAAGAGAGACTCGTATATTTTGGGAATATGAACTCGGCCACATCAATCGTATAAGAGCTTGGCGGCAATGCCAAAAAGTTTGTCTGATGTTTCTGATTATACTCATCTACCAGGCTATTGTTGGTTTCTACGCCCACAACAATGCCATAAGCACTAATCTGGTCTATCTGAGCCTGCAGTTCCACTTTGTTCTGCCTGGCGGGATCAACAACGATTTCAATCTCGTTGCTTTCCCCTTTTTCAACCATCGAGATCACCTTGTCTCCCGTCTCATAGATACTCTTCTCTTCGCTGCAACCAAAGATTGTACCCATCAGCACGACACAAAGGATAAAGTTATATATGTTATACTTGTTCATCTGGTTCTACCTTTTAAAGTTCACTTCTAACGATTATTCCCTCCCGATAATTTTAACATCGACTATTACCGGTAAATGATCCGATGCCGTAGCCGGATTACCCGATCTTAGAAACCTTATTACCTCAGTGTGTGTCACCTCACATTTCACCCCGTTGTTGTATTGAAATATATAATCAATGCATCGGTTCGGATTATGTGAAGGGAAGGTGGGTTGAGTTGTGGAAAGCAAGATCCACTCTTCTTTTAGATAGGCAATGGTTTCGCTGTCGGGATAAGCGTTAAGGTCACCTGCCAAGAATACAGGCTTGTCTGAGAACTTGTATTCTTTTTCGATAACCTCATTGATCGTCTCAACCTGACCAATTTGAGCCTCTGCACTCACATGATCTAAATGAGTAGTAGCGATTACATAATCATCCATTTCCATTACGACCATTACACGAGGCTCAGCGCCAACACCTTTAGGGAGAGACACAGCATACTTCTTCACCGCCTTTTCCTTTGTAGCAATACCTTCACCATAGGACCCACCAGCGTATGGCATGGCAGTGCCATACTTGAAATCCCAATCACCCAAAGAGTTGGCAAACATTTCCAATTGATAGTCTCTATTTGATCTTGTTGTGAAGCTATCCAGTTCATTCACACAAACAGCATCTACCTCCTTTTCGTTAACCATGTTCGCAATGGTTTGGTAATTATATGGATCGTTCTCGTCATACACAAACCGAAGCACATTATATGCCATTATTCTGATGGCGCCTTCCTCTTTCTGAGTATTTGTCTTATGTGGTGGTACTTCAAAATCTAACTCGTTGTTATCTTTACCACATGCGCTTAAGCTAATAAGTGCCGACAGCGCGAAAAGCAGATAGTATTTCATTTTTTTCATCCTCATATCCTTTATAATTTGTTTTTTTATTAGTTTATTCAAAATTCCAAACCGTCATCCCATCCCGGGTTCTGTGTCAGATTTCCACCGGTCAGCATTCTCTCGTCGATAGGGATTGGATACAAATAATCTCTCTCTTCATTCCATTTTGCGATCATGTTTTTGTAAGGTGAGATGTATCCGCTATCACCTTCAGAAAGGAAAATCTCTTCATCTACTTTACGAGCGAGTACTCCTGAAGGAATTGAGGGCATGGCTCCATTATAAAAATAGACATCGGGACTCCCGTCACCATCAAAATCGTAGGGACCAAGTTCAGGGATATAAACTCCGTAATAATCCGATTCGAAGGTTTTTCCCTCTTTCCATCTCATCATATCGTCATATCTGAATCCTTCCATGATGAGCTCAATGGTTCTTTCTCTTCTGATTTCCAGGATAATTCCCTGATTCTGACCTTGAACCTGCGGGTAACCGGTCTTTGGATCTGACAAATATGGGTCAGGGTCTACATTTGCATCTACCATGTCAAGGGGAGGCATTCCCACACGTGATCTTATCTGGCCGATCGTTCTATCCAAATCGCTCTGTGTGAGTGTACCCAACTCTGCTTTTGCTTCAGCATAGTTCAGATACACCTCTGCTGTCCGGAAAATGGGTAAATCGTTTTCACTCTCAGAGTTCGGCCCGTCATATTTGGTCTCCATCACATATTTAATGGGTTGGTAGCCGGTAGAACTGGTCAATAGATCAGGAACGAGGGTGTTAGATCCTCCGATACGGGTATATCCTGGAGTTCGAATCGTTTGCGATAAGCGAGGATCCCTGTTAGTCGTTTCTTCTACAAAGCCAAATGTTTCATAACCGATGTTGTCCGTAAAACGACTTCCGTCTGACATCAAATAACTGTTTACCATTCGCTTTGTAAGTCCGGGTCTGCCATAGGTCACGCCTAACGTGTAAAAATTAGCGTTATGAGACTGCCCTAACGATTTGTTAAAATCACGTGCAAGAATGATTTCCTCTCCACGTGCATCCAATGTTGCAAAAAGATCTCTGTATGCAGTTGTCGTATTTTCGCCCCTGTAAAGACTATAACCACTTTGGTTAATAAAATCCTCACTTGCTTTGACAGCCTGATCAAGATAGTAGTCATATCCAACGCCATCCACTGATATGTTGTGATATTTTCTAAAAGTACCTTCGAACAGACAGGCTCTCGATTTCAGCGCCAATGCAGTCCATTTTGTTACTTTGTATAGTTCTTTGCCAGCAGGAAGGTATTGAATGGCAAAATCCAGATCTTCAATCACCTTTGTCATAATTAGTTCGCGAG
>DMAP01000023.1 GCA_003446975.1 Clostridiales bacterium
TCCCTAAATCATGGAGTGCCGCAAAAATCTCCATATTGTCCATCTCAACACTGGAAAAATTAAATCGCTCACCGATCTTTTTTGCAAAAAAGGTCATCCGCTTAGCGTGGGCTTCCGTTTCCTGGCTTCTTTCATAGATCGTTGCCTTAATTGATGAAACGATACTGCTATGTGAGCTTTTATGATCTAGAAGCTTTCTTTTATACATATGGTCTTCGGCATCCTTAAAGGTTTTTTCAAGGCTTTCATAAACTCGGTGCTTGGTGCTGGACCCTAGTGATACATGCAGATAAAATGCCTCATTCCCTGCTTTGCGATTGAGTTCCGACAGACTACCTCTAATCTGTTCCATCATTGTTTCAGCAGCTCTCTCATCACTATTGAGCAAGATAGCTGTGAATTCATCTCCGCCCGTTCTGACCAAAATACCCTTTTCACCGCAGCATTCCTTCAACAGCTTTGCAGTCTGAATAATCAGATTGTCTCCCTGGGCGTGCCCGAAGGCATCGTTGATTAGCTTCAGACCGTTTATATCGCCTACAATAACAGATACTGGGAGATATTTTTCATCTTCTATCTCTTTCCTTATCTTTTCAAGATATCTTCTGTTATAAAGTCCTGTCAGGAAGTCATAATCATTTAAATAGTTGATTTCTTCTTCCTTTGTTTTTCTGTCTGTGATATCGATAATCAGTCCTTCAAGAGCCACAACCGCTCCTTTTTCATCATAGAGAGGTTGACCTTGCTCAAATACCCATTTAATGGTGCCGTCCCGTGTTATCAGTTCGTATTCTTCCTTTAGTTTTGTTTTGCTGGCAATAACGTCATGCCATCGTTCCCAAAGATAATCCTGGTATTCTTTGCTGATCAGTGCATTGAATGAAATTTCCTTGTTGTTCAACAAGCTTTCAGCAGGGTAACCTGTCAGTTCCAGACAACCTTCAGAAACAAAGATCATCGTCCAGTCTTTATCAAAATTGCACCGATAGGTCATCCCCGGCAGATTTGATAGAATGACAGCTTTGCTTCGCTCACTTTCCTTGATTCTTTTGTTGTTAATGGATAATCTATACAGAATGCCTAAGATAGCGAATAGACATATGACAATGATGCTTGCCAAGGTTAAATGAACATTCACATGTCTTTGCCAAATATCTTCCGGATAATCGATGCCAAAAACGGCTGTTACTTCTCCGCTATCGGAATCAATAACTGGGACCAATACGGAAATTCATCTACCCCATCTGTCATCAAAGGGTTCAGTCAAAAGGATTTTCCTTGATTGAAAGGGTTCAAAATGATGAGGAGATGCCTCAGTATAAAGTTGCCCCGGAGGTGAGTAATCCGGTGAGTCAGATGGCTCTGAATCCACCATGAATCTTATTTCATCGTCTACAAGCTTATATAGATAAGCAAATTTCAAATCCTGATTGATTTTGACGACTGTCATAAGACTGTCTTTTATCATTGAATACTCTGTTTTATCCAGATCGCTTTCATCTGCTCGAAGATTCTTCAATGCCTCCTTATTCAGGGATGCTTCTATGGTTCTGGACAACTCAATAGCATGCTTGCTGGCTTCATGAATAGTATAGTTGTTGATGTAGCTTATATAATAGCCACTCAGCAAAGCCATACCCAAAAAAGCGATCACAAATGAGATATTCATTTTCTTAAACTGTTTATTCATTGTGTTGCTCCTGATTTGCATCATACTTAATCCCAATTATAACATAACCGTTACTAATCACCAACCAAAATTGATGCTAATAATTATATGTAGCGCATAAAATCCCTGTATTCCTTGGAATATCTTGTTTTCAGTGTGTTTTATCTTTTCATGGATTATATTGTTGATAACAAAAAAAGCTTCAAATATTAAATAAATATCACAATGTCATTGCTTAATTGACACGACGATATCCATTGTATACAATGATTAAAACATAGTTCATTAAATATTTCGATAATGGCACGAAGAGGGGAAAATGAAACAATTGATAAATAAAAATTTTACCTTATTCGCATCGGGTAGAATGATTTCATTGTTGGGAAGCGGGATTCAAAACGTAGCCATACCACTATATATTTTAAGGACCACCGGCTCAGGTCTTATGATGGGGACTTATGCATTCGCTCAACTGCTGCCCCAGATTTTTCTTATGCCGTTGGGTGGGGTGTTGGGCGATAATTTCAACCGCAAAAAGATAATGGTCCTTATGGATGTTCTTAGCGGCTTGACATCATTGTTTTTGGCTTTCACTATTGTCAATGGTGTTCTGTCAATCCCCCTGCTGTTTATTTGCCAGGTCTTTTTATCCAGTTTCTTTTCAATTTTTGACACAGCAACCGCTGCCATGGTTCCTGAGATAGTCGACAAGGATAAGTTATTGAGAGGGAATTCAATTATAGGAAGCATAGACAGTACCACATTTATTGCAGGGCCTATCATTGGCGCTGCCATTTTCGGCTTGGCAGGAATCAGGATTGTATTCATCATCGATGGCATCTCCTTCCTTGTATCCGCATTCAGCGAGCTATTTATATCATACAAGCCTCATCTTGAAAAATCATCCAAGCTCAACTTTGAAAAAACCAAAAAAGACATTGTACAAGGATTCTCCTTTCTGAAAAAATCCAAGGGAATCAACTATCTGATTACTTTCGCTGCGGTTGTGAATTTTTTCGGCATTGCATCAATCAGTGTACTGCTTCCTTATATCTTTATTGAGGGTATTGGATTTTCAGATAATCAATTTGGTATTCTCCAATCATCTATCATGGTTGGCATCCTTATTGGCAATATTGGTCTTTCTATTATCTCCGGCAAGTTGGGTAAAAAACAAATCGTAACCTATGGCTTGACTGCAGAAGCTGCCATATTTACTGTCATCGGTATATTCTTCTATCCGGTATTGACTGATATTTTCAGTGGTGCAACTAACCTGTTTTTCGGTCTGTTCGTAATTCTTCTGATTGGCTTTGGCATATCCAACGCATTTCTTCGTACCAGCATACAGACCAACATGCAGCTTATGATTCCCAACGAGTTGAGAGCAAGGGTGCTTTCAGCTTACTCCTTCAGCATGCAGATAATAGCCCCAGTTGGTGTTTTCGCAGCAGGTGTCTTCCTTGAAATTGTGCCGTATTATCATCTATTCATGTTTTCTGCTATAATGATTATTATAGCAACTGCAATCTTTTTGACCAGAGCCCCTGAAGAAGCACTCAATCCGGGAATGATTCAAGCAAGGGAGATGGATATATGAAGTCCAAAAATACAAATAAAAGTGCTTTGATATTTTTTTTCGTCATTATTTTCATGGCTGCTGGCATCCTGACCTATGCCAATGCCGCCGCACCCTATCAAAGGCCAAGTGACAATGCCTTGGTGTTTGATGATGATACCGGTATGGTTCTTGTTGAAGAATGGATATATTTTCGTATCGCTGAACCAAGGAATAGAGATGCTGAAGTAGAGGTAATCTATCGCTTAAAAAACGAGACTCGGGAATTATCAACCATCGATTTGCTTTTCATTGCACCTTATCTTGATGAAGAGGAGATTTCCATCTTCTTGGATAATGTGCAGATTACAGATTTCATTATGAAGAAGGCTGATAAACTGCCTGAAAACTGGGAAGTGTCATTGGAGATGGCAGGAATAGATCCAATTGGTCAAAGACCCCTTCAACGTGATTTCAGCAACTGGGATTTCTATTCAGGATGGTCTAAAGAGGGTTTTCAGTTCACAATCGACATACCCAAAGGTGAGACCAAGGAACTAAAAATGAATTATACCTCCCGCTCTGGCTATTACGCCTATGATGATGTAGTCAATAATGTGTATACACAATTGTACTATCTAACACCTGCAAGCTTTTGGAACGGGAATGCCAGAGTCAACATGTCCATTGAGTTCCCATCAGACAAGTTTGCGATCTATACCAATATGCCTTTGGAGAAAGTATCCCCAACCTTGTACCAAGGTTCACTGGATAAAATTCCCGATGAGGAGTGGTTCTTTAACTATGTGGATAAAACCGGCCTGATTTTTTTCACCAATAACAGAACGGTTCACAATAGAATTGCCCTATCCATACTCATACTAGTTTTAGTTGCAGGGTTATTGACCAGAAGAAAACATAAACTGGCGGGTACCTTGGTGTTGTTGTTGCTACTGCCTGTGTTGCTGCTTTTCAGATTTGCCTATGGCACCATGTTTCTCCTCATGTTCTTTGCCCCTGTCATTGTGGGAGTTGCTATTATCGCCTTGGTTATACGCTATTTGGTTTACAGAAAGCTTAAAAATAAGCCGCTGGGTTAAACCAGCGGCACTTCTTATATTTACGCACAACTCTTATTTGCTTAGTCTCTGCTCCACTTGACAACAGGCTTTCTAGCTGCCTTGACTTCATCCAGACGTCTGATTGGTGTCGTTATAGGGGAATTGTGAAGCAACTCAGGATTTTCTTCCCCTTCTTTTTTTATCTTCAACATAATCTCGATAAAACGATCCAGTGTTTCTAATGTTTCAGTTTCTGTCGGCTCTACCATCAAGGCTTCATCGATAATAAGAGGGAAATAGATTGTTGGTGGATGGATGCCATAATCCAACATTCGCTTTGCCATGTCCAGTGTTCTGTACTGGGATAATCCGTCTGTTCCTGACAAGACAAACTCGTGTTTGCAGATTGTATCGATTGGCAGTTTGAAATGTTCCTTCAACTGACTCTGTAGGTAATTCGCATTTAATACAGCCGCCTCGCTGACACGTTTCAGACCATTCGCTCCCATCGTCAATATATAGGTATAGGCTCTGACAAGGACACCGAATTGACCATAAAATCCCATAATTCTTCCGATTGATTTAGGCCTGTTGTGGTCAAAATAGTAGGTCTCCTCTTTCTTTTCGACAGTCGGATAGGGAAGATAATCCACCAAATCAGCTCTGACACCTACAGGCCCTGCACCTGGACCGCCTCCACCATGCGGTGTGGTAAATGTTTTATGTAGATTCAGATGCACAATATCGAAACCCATATCGCCTGGTCTGGCAACTCCCATAATGGCATTCAGATTTGCGCCGTCATAATAGACAAGCCCCCCTGCCTCATGGACCAGTGTTGATATTTCAGCGATATTTCTCTCAAAAAGGCCCAGTGTTGAAGGATTGGTGAGCATCAACCCTGCCGTCTCGTCATTCAAGACAGCCTTCAATGCTTCCATGTCAACGCCGCCATTCTTATCAGACTTAATTTCGATTATATTATAGCCTACGGCTGTCACTGTTGCCGGATTGGTTCCGTGGGATGAATCCGGTACGATTATATTCCGTCTCTTGGTATCGTTTCTGTCTTCATGGTACTTCTTTATGATCATCAGCCCTGTCAGCTCGCCTTGAGCTCCAGCCGCCGGTTGCAATGAAAATCCATCCATGCCTGTTATCTCAGAAAGTTTCTGTCCCAGATCGTACAATAGCGCCAGAGACCCCTGCACAGTACTTTCGTTCTGATATGGATGCAGCTTTGTGAATCCATCCAGAGAAGCCATGTCCTCATTGATCTTTGGGTTGTATTTCATAGTGCATGAGCCCAACGGATAAAAACCTGTGTCCACACCATAGTTCTTGTTTGATAGATTAGTGTAATGTCTGATCACATCCACCTCATATACCTCAGGCAGATAAGGCTCGGTCTTTCTCTGAAGCTCCTTTGGAAGATAATCGTCCAATGGTTTTGATTCAACATCATTTTCAGGCAACGTGTATGCTTTCCTGCCTTTTTTTGAAAGATCTATGATTAGCTTATCATAATTTTTCATCACTGCACCTCCTTGAGGATACTGACCATCTTGTCAATCTCTTCCTTGGTTCTTTTCTCAGTCACAGTGAACAAAAGCTGATTTTTCTTGTCTTTATTCAGCTTGGAAATGTCTAAAGGTCCTATGATTTTCTCATCATGGAGGGCTTTTTCAATTTTGTCGGCATCAAGGGTTGTCTCCAAAACAAACTCCTTAAAAATCGGTCCCGTATATATTCTCTTGAATTTTTTGGTTTCCAACAGTTTCTCCATGGCGTAATTGGCTTTGGATATGCATTGCTTGGCGACATCCTTTATTCCTTCACGGCCCATAACCGACAGATAAACAACTGCCATCAGCGCACAGAGGCTCTGATTTGAACAGATGTTGGAGGTGGCTTTTTCTCTTCGGATGTGCTGTTCTCTGGCCTGAAGTGTCAGCACGAAGCCTTGTTTGCCATCCACATCCGTTGTCAGCCCGCAAATTCTTCCAGGCATTTTACGCATAAGTTTTTCGGTAGCACCGATAAACCCAAGATAAGGACCCCCAAAGTTCTGAGGAATGCCTAAGCTTTGGCCTTCACCTACAGCAATGTCGGCACCGTACTCACCCGGTGATTTGATTATACCCAGGCTTATTGGATCAACACTCATGATCAGTAGGCTCTTATTGTCATGGGTCACTTTTTCTATTGGTGCTATGTCCTCTATTATGCCATAGAAATTCGGGTTCTGAATAATAACTGCTGACGTATCCGAATCAATCAGTTTTAGACCATCCAGATCTGTCTTCCCATCTATTTCCGGAATTTTTATTAACTCTATCTCTCTGAAATGGCTATAGGTTTCAAGTACCTTCAATGTTTCGGGGTGAATGGTGGATGATACAGCTACCTTGCTTCTGTTGTTGACCCTGATAGCCATTATAGCCGCCTCTGCCGTTGCGGTTGCACCATCATACATGGAAGCGTTGATGACATCCATGCCAGTCAGTTCAGCCATCATGCTCTGAAATTCAAAAATATACTGTAGTGTTCCCTGGCTGACCTCCGGTTGGTAAGGTGTATAGGAAGTATAGAACTCGGATCTAGACGCAATGTGTCTGACTACCGATGGTATATAGTGGTCATATGAACCAGCCCCCAGGAAACTGGCATAATCATCCAGGTTGTCATTCCGGTCACTAAGCTTTTTCATAATCCGTCTAACTTCCAGTTCACTGTAAGCAGGATTGATGTCTAATTTTCGATTCAGTTTTATGCTTTCAGGAATATCACTGAATAACTCATCAATGCTCTTAACACCAATTTTTTCCAGCATGTATTTCTGATCTTCTTGTGTTAAGGGGATATACCTGTTCATCTTACTCCTCCTCTTGAATATGCTCCTCATACTGGACCGAGTTCATAAGAACCTCTATGTCCGATTCATCTGTGATCTTGATTTTGATAATCCAGTTCTCATACGCGTCTTCGTTGATTAGTTCCGGACTTTCCTCCAATGCCTCATTCACCGCCAGAATAACACCGGAAACAGGCATGTAGATGTCACTGGCTGCTTTGACTGATTCTACCGCTCCAAATGAATCCTGGGCATCAAACTCATCGCCAACAGACGGCAAATCAACAAATACAATGTCTCCCAACTCATGCTGGGCAAAATCACTGATGCCTACATAAGCCTCATCATCTTCAATTCTTAGCCACTCATGGCTTTTTGCATAATATAGTCCCTCTAATATTTTCACTTCTGGCCCTCCTATTTTTTATAATTTTTATTTAGAAATTTTCTTGAAACGACTCTTGCTTTTAAGGTTTTGTTTCTGATTTGTATATGGATTTCATTGTCAATACCCGCGTAATCTGATGATATCAGCGCCAAACCCAGTGCTTTGTCAAGCGTAGGTGATTTATAGCCTGTTGTGACATGTCCGATCTCCTGACCCAACTCATTGGTTACCGTATAATCTGCCCGTGCAATGCCTTTGTCAATCAGCTCAAATCCGACAATTTTTCTTTTAAGCCCGTTTTCCTTTTGGGATTTCAGGGCTGATTTCCCTTTGAAGTCTTCCTTGTCTAGTTTGACACAAAATCCATACCCGGCCTCCAATGGCGAAATGTCTTCTGACAGTTCATGTCCATAAAGTGGTAGATTTGCTTCAAATCTCAGGGTATCCCGTGCCCCCAGACCACAGGGCATAATATTGTATTTGGCGCCACTTTCCAGAAGCTTCTCCCAGATATTTTCAATGCTGTCATTGTCAGTGTAAATCTCAAATCCATCCTCGCCTGTGTAACCGGTTCTGGATATCAGGCAATCTGCTCCAAAGAGATTGATTTTATCTGCATAAGTAAAAAATGACATTTGGGATAAATCGATGTCTATATGCTCTTGAAGAAGCTTTTGAGCATCTGGCCCTTGGAGGGCGACTTCTGCCGTTATGGGCGATTCGTTAGAAATGTTGATGTCCATTTCCGTTTCTTCAGCAACCTGGTGGATCCAATCCAAATCTTTTTTTATATTTCCAGCGTTGATAATCAACAGATAATGATTGACACCTTTTCTATAAACCAAAAGGTCGTCCACAACACCTCCATTCTCATAGCACATCATGGCATACTGAATTTCATTGTCTCTTAATAATTTTACATCATTTGTGATCAAATAGTTAATAAATTTTTCAGATTCTTCTCCCGTAATGATGACCTCTCCCATATGGGATACATCAAACAGACCAACACCGTTTCTGACAGCATGGTGTTCTTCTGTGATGCTGGAATACTGTATGGGCATTTCCCATCCGCCAAACTCAACCATCTTCGCACCCAATCTGACATGGGCATCATGGAGTGGTGTCTTTTTCAAAGCATTCATCGCAATCGTCTCCTCGTTATTTTTTAAACAATTAAAAAAGATTGTATGCTTGTGCCATACAATCTCTGTCTTTTTTACCTGAGAGCTTCTTGCTGAGCAATTTCTCCTTCGGTGCCGCTTAAGAGCACAAACGGTCTCTTCAGAGTTCCATCTGATTGTGATTCTGGTGCCTGAGAGTTTCTGTGGAAATCGGCTTTGTCCACATTTCACCTTCGGCTATCATCTAAGATATCTCACACAATCTTCAACGGATATTTGATTAGAAACATTATATCACAACTATCTCAAAGTTTTAAACATAATGTTTTAAAACGAAGTAATTTCATTGATGTCAAAAGGTGTTTCCTGATAGACACAATAGTTCAACCAATTGGAAAACAGTAATTGAGAATGGCTTCTCCATTTCATTGAGACCCCTTTTTCAGGGTCATCGTCAATGAAATAATTGATTGGTACTTTTGTTTCCAATCCTTTAGCCACATCTCGGTCGTATTCTTTCTTAAGGGTATACTTGTCATACTCCCCATGTCCTTGAACAAAAATCTGTCTTCTGTTTCTCAGAGAGGATATATGCACGCCAGCCTCATCTGATTCAGCCAATATTTTGATATCCGGGACCTTATTGAACTCTTCTCTCTTGATTTGCGTATATCTTGAGTGTGGCGCGTAAAATTGTTCGTCAAATCCTCTCATCAGTCTTGTTCTCATATCCTTGACATCATGCAAAAAGACACCGAAAAGCTTTTTTTCAAGCATAGTTCTTTCCACACCGTAATGATGGTAAAGGGCTGCCTGGGCTCCCCAACACAAATGCATGGTGCTGAAGACATTTCCTCTGGAATAATTCATTATATCCACCAGTTCATCCCAGTAGTCCACTTCTTCATAAGGAAGGGTTTCCACTGGCGCTCCTGTAATGATCATGCCATCGAATTTTCTGTGTTTGATTTCATCAAAGGTCTTGTAGAAATTATCCAGGTGCTCTTGTTTGGTATTGGTCGCATCATGAGAATCCATATGCACCAGATGCAGATTAACCTGAAGCGGTGTATTGGCAAGCATCCTGATTAATTGGGTTTCAGTCTCTTCCTTTGTTGGCATCAGATTGACAATACATACTTCAAGGGGTCTGATATCCTGGCTGTATGCCCGCCAATCCTTCATAACGAAAATATTTTCTTCTCTTAGTGTTTCAAAAGCGGGTAATTTACCCGGTATTACTATCGGCATTGTTTTATCTTCTCCTTAATTATATTCAACCCTGTTGATAGTCATATCATCATTGCTGGCTTCAAATGTTATTTTGTCACCACTCTGATAGCTTTATCGAAATCATTGATAACGTCATCAATATTTTCAAGTCCTACGGATACCCTTATGAGATCGGGCAAAACGCCTGCGGATATCTGCTGTTCTTCAGTCAGTTGTCTGTGGGTTGTGCTGGCGGGGTGTAGGATGCTGGTTCGTAAATCGCCCAAATGAACGACCATCGCTACCAAATCCAGATGCTTTATCAATTCCTTTCCAGCTTTTGCGCCACCCTTGATACCAAAAGTCAGGATGCCACTGCCACCCTCCGGCAGATATTTTTTTGCCAACTCATAGGTCTTGTGAGTTTTCAGCAAGGGATAGCTTACCCAACTGACGCCTGGGTGACCACTCAAGAATTCAGCCAACTTCAGGGCATTTGCGCAATGTCTCTCCATTCTCAGATGCAATGTCTCCAAACCAAGATGAAACAAAAATGCACTGAAGGGACTCATGGTGGCTCCAAGATCTCTCAATAGCTGAACGCGTGCCTTGGTAATATAAGCAGCCTTTCCAAAGTCTCTGACATATTGGATGCCATGGTAGCTTGGATCCGGTTCAACCAGCTCAGGAAACTTGCCATTGTCCCAATTGAATGATCCGCCATCAATAATCACACCGCCGATACTTGTTGCATGTCCATCTGTATATTTGGTTGTTGAATGAATTATAATGTCCACACCATGCTCAAAGGGTCTGCATAGTATCGGAGTTGCAAGGGTGTTGTCCACAATAAAAGGAACATCGATTTCTTTTGCGACTTTGCTGAACTTTCCAAAGTCCAGTATGTTCAATCCAGGATTTCCGACGGTTTCCCCAAACAATACCTTGGTGTTTGGTTTTGCAGCTCCAATAATCTCTTCATATGAGGCATCCGGATTGATAAATGTCACATCGATGCCCATTTTCTTGAAGGTAACTGCAAAGAGGTTGTAGGTTCCCCCATATATTGTTGATGATGAAAGAATATGATCTCCTGCCTGGCAGATATTGAGTATGGCCAATGTAGTCGCCGCCTGTCCGGATGATGCGCCAAGGGCACCAACGCCACCCTCAAGTAGCGCCATCTTATTCTCGAATTCGGATACTGTGGGATTGCTGATTCTGGAATACATATGGGTGGCGCTTTTGAGATCAAACAGATCAGCCACGTCGTCAGAATCATAATACTGATAGGTTGTGCTTTGTGCTATAGGCAAAACTCTGGGCTCTCCCGATTTAGGCTTATAGGTCCCCTGTACACATTGTGTCTCGATTTTATAGTTTTTCATTTGTCCTCCTTCAACTGTAGCTTAGCGTTTTAAAAAGCCGCTTCTATAAGAAGCGGCTCGGAATCCCAATCTTCTTATCTCCCAGTTTGCACTGTTGGAATTGGCACCTTGCGCACAATGCGTAGGTTGCCGAGGTTTCGTAGGGCCATTCCCTCCACCTCTCATGATAAGTTACAGTTATTTTATATTTTCAATTATCTTAAACGCTGTGGCAATTTTTGTCAAGGGCTTTCTGAACTGCAATCAGTTTTGCATATAAAATCGGTAGGATATTCTTAAAGAAACAAGCATCAAAATGACACACATGGAGATGGACACCAACCGATTTGAAATGATCAGGCTACCTGATTGCTCCAAGGTCTCCAGGATAAGCTTCCCCCAGGAGAAGTCCCTGAGCTTTATATATAAGAACGGAATCAGTATAATCAGCATGTAGAGAACACGGGTTATGTGGGACAGCTTCATATAACCGAATCGGTAATAAAGCGGTTGCATAAAGGACACATATATGATGACGATAAAAAGAGAGGCGCCATAAGAAGCTAGATATACTTCCGGATTTTTTATAACAACGCCATTAGTCAATGGTATGATAGAAACCGTGACAAGCGCCATGAGATAAAACAATAGCATCGTCAAATACCTGCTGTTGACCAAGGTGACTTGCTTGATCGGCAGACTCTTGAAGATGATATCAATCTTGTCTTTCTCCTCTACGGACATAACCGTTATGGATCCGACGTATACTGTAAACAATATGGATAAGCTGATCAGGATGCCTATTCTCGACACATCAACACTGGCAATGCTAATAAAACTGATGCCAAAGGGATACAGCAGCATTACCAATAAGATTCGGTTTTTGAACAGCATCATCAGATCTTTTTTTATCAAATAATAGTAATTAGCCATGGTTAACCTCAAAACTCTTTTCTCAAGTACGCATTGATCGATACCACCCTGGAAAGAAACAACAGGATAAAAACTGCTGGAATCATCGCATAGCCAACACCATTGGGCAAGGTATCCGAATTGGTCGTTGTGATAATCACGTTTGAAAAATTGAACATCATAATGAACATGATCATGTTGATCACTTTGCTTTTACTGTACGGGTAAATGATGGTCACAGGAATGGAGATGGCAACCAATAAACCTGAAATCACTAAAGATACAAACACACCATCCCAAAAACCTGACACATAATCACCGATCCATCCCATTTTCACAAAACCATAATAGAATCCCATCACAATCAGCAGATTAAAGACATATAGTATCAATGCCGATAGATATTTTGCATTCACAATGTCTTTTCTATTCGTTGGCAGACTGTTTAATACTCTGGTGTAATCGGTGCTTTCATCCAACTGGTCCACATAGGTGACTGATAGGAAAACAAGACTTGGAATGATGCGGAGAAACAGGCCATTATTATTTAAGAACACATCTCCAAGAAGCATCAAGAGTGACATGAATGCAATCTCAAAAGCTATTATTTTCTTCTGTAACAAAAATGATCTTTGCAGAAGTTCTTTCATCTGATGCCTCCCACTGTATATACCATAATATCCTCCAAAGAAGCCTTTTCAATCATGATTGTCTCTTTGAACCTGTTTTTCATCTGATCTTTTTTATTGGTCAACCCCTCAAATCCGAATGCGTTTTTTCTTAGACCCACCAGATTGGCTTTGAACTCTTCATTCAAGAGATCCAGTCCGCCCTTAACGATTGCATATTGATCTAAAATATTGTCCTTGTCCGTGCTGAATACCATTTGACCATCATTTATAAAAGTAACATAGTCGGCAATCTTCTCCAAATCTGTTGTGATATGGGTTGAAAACAGTACGCTTCTTTCGCCTTGCTCAATGTACTCCTTCAAAATATCCAATATTTCACTTCTAAAAACAGGGTCAAGGCCTGAGGTTGGCTCGTCCATGAGCAAAAAGTCAGCATCGTGGGAGAGAGCTATGGCCAGCTGAAATTTAATCTTCATTCCCTGTGACAGCTGGGAAAGCTTTTGATCCGGGTTCAGCTTGAATCTTTTTAGATAGTTGTCAAAAGTATTCCAGTTCCATTTTGAATAGAACGGGGCAATCAGCTTGACGTTGTCTTTGATTTTAAAGGTCTCGTAATAGTTGCACTGGTCATAGACAAACCCAATTCTGTCTTTTATCTTTACTTCATGGTCCATCAGGTCTTCATCAAATATCTTGACTTCACCGCTGTCTTTCTGTATCAGATTCATGATCAGTTTGATGGTAGTGGTCTTTCCGGCACCGTTGGGACCTATGAAACCCATGATATAGCCGGGCTCCAGTTTAAAGCTTATATTTTCCAGTGAAAACTCACCGTATTTTTTTGATAGATTATTGATTTTAAGTATGCTCTCCATTCCAATCTCCTTTATTCCTCTGTAAGAATTTTAATGATATTAATGATCTCGTCCTTTTCAACTCCCAGCATCATTGCCTGATCGACAATTTCTGCCAGTTGATCTTGAATGATCTTTAGTTTTTTCTCTTTCAAAAGGGAAAGATTCTGTGGCGCCACATAGCTGCCTTTTCCGGGAACAGTCTCTATGAAGCCTTCCTTTTCCAGCTCCTCATAGCTTCGCTTGGTTGTTATGACACTGATTTGAAGCTCTCTTGCCAATCCCCTGATGGATGGTAGCAAGTAGCCTTCCTCCAAGGTTCCTTTAATGATCTGGTCTCTGATTTGCTTGGATATCTGCTCGTATATAGGTTCCTGACTTGCATTGGATATCAGTATCTTCATTTGCCACTCCGTTTATACTATATATACTGTTTATATATGATATGTACAGTTTAAGATATAGTTTAATTTTTGTCAAGAATTTTTATAAAAAAATATCATCCTCCTAAGAAATCTCCTCAGAAAATGATATTTTTAGATGTTTTTACTTAAGTAAGATATGCTTATACTCGCTTAAAGACCTACAACCACTTGTCCTCTCTTAATGACTGTTGCCACAAAGTTTTGGCCATGCTTGTATGCTACGTCCTTATAATTGTCTGTGTCCCATATTTGAATATCAGCAATTTTATCAACCTCGAGACTTCCCAACTCATGATTCCTTCTCAGTGCGGCAGCACCCCCTAAAGTTGTGGCTTTGATTGCCTCCTCCACGCTCATCTGATGTTTTCTACAGGCCAGTGTTATGACAAAGAACTGTGATTCGACCCAATTCCCCGGATTGAGATTGGTTGCCAGGGCGACCTGCATACCCGCATCCAGCATTGGTCTTGGATTAAATGGCAAGGGGTGGGTGACGGAGAAATCCGTACCCGGTAAAAACACACCAACAACCTTGGCATCTATCATCTTCTTGATAGCGGCCTCCGGTGTATAGTTCAGGTGGTCTCCTGACATCATTCCCATTTCTGCGGCCAGGTCTGATCCGCCAATATAGGAGTAGCAATCTGTGTGAATCTTGGCCTCAAGCTTATGATCCATTCCTGCTCTTAAGACTTTTTCAGCATCTTTGGCGGTATAGTAGCCCTCATCCACCCATATGTCACAGGCTTCTGCCAGGTTTTCCTCTGCAACCTGAGGAATCATTTCATTGATCAAAAAATCAATATATCTGTCCTTTGACATTTCCATCGGCCATCCATGGGCACCCAGAAAAGTGGTTGATATATCAGCTTTTGAGTTTTGTTTCAATTTTGATATGACTTTGAGCTGTTTCAATTCGGTCTCTTTATCAAGACCATAACCGCTTTTAATCTCAATCGTTGTCGTTCCGTTTCTGACCATTCTGTCGATTTTTTTATGGCTCTCCAGATACAGCGACGCTTCCGGTTCCAATCTGGTCATATCTACCGATGCTGCCATGCCCGTTTTGAATCCAGTTGCTCTATACTTCTCCAAACCACCGGGAACCAATCCTGCAGCGTACTCCTCAACTCTTGATTTTCCAAATACAAGATGAGTGTGACAATCAACGAATCCAGGAAGGACAACCCTGTCGGAGCCATCAATAACCTTACAATCCCTTCTATCGATTTGTTGTTCGTAGGCTTCTTTGTTTCCAACAAATATGATTCTTTCGCCTTTTATGGCTATATATCCATTCTGTATCAAACCCACCAGATCCGGACTGTTTTCAGATACTGTCAGCAACTGAGCGCAATTCTCTATTGCCAGATCCGGCTTTAGCAATCCATTAATCATACCTTTGAAACCTCCTTTATAGGTCTATCAACAGTTTAAACTTGTCTCAGCAGAGTGACCCGACAACATCTTCAACAGTTTCCAACAGCCTACCTGAGGCAATCAACTCTGTAGAAATATCCATGTCCTTATAGATAAGTCGATCTGATTCCATAAAGGTAACCCTGTCCCTCAGCTGTCTGTAAGCTTCAGCCGATCCAGCGCCCAGCTGACCGGCATCCTTGAAATCAACTGCCTGTGCTGCACAAAGCAGCTCAACCCCCAACACCGATTGGACATGGCCAATAATCACACGCGCTTTTCTGGCGGCTATGGTTCCCATGCTGACATGGTCTTCCTGATTGGCTGATGTTGGTATGGAATCAACACTGGCTGGATGTGCCAATACCTTGTTTTCAGATACCAGGGATGCAGCAGCATATTGGGGTACCATAAATCCGCAGTTGATACCACCCTCCTTGACCAGAAATCCGGGGAGCCCACTCAATGTGGGATTAACCAGTCTTTCTATACGTCTTTCCGATATGTTGGCATACTCTGCCATAGCAATCCCCAATGTATCCATAGCGATAGCAACGGGTTGTCCGTGGAAATTGCCTCCTGAATAGGCCTCTTCCGTATCCGTGAAGATCAGTGGGTTATCCGTGGCTGAATTGATTTCTGTCTCTATAACCTGCCTGACATAATCCAAGGCCAGTCTGCTTGCCCCATGAATCTGTGGAGTGCACCTGAGAGAATAGGCGTCCTGCATTCTCTTTTCGCCTTGTCTTGTTGTCAACTTGCTGTTTTCACAAAGTTTCAGGAGATTTCTTGCGCATTCTATCTGACCCTTGTGAGGCCTGGCAAGATGGATTCGTTCATCAAAGGCATCCGTTATGCCCTCCAGGGCTTCTAAGGTCAATGTGGCAATCACATCAGCTGTTTTAGTGATGACTATGGCATCATAAACCGCCAGGCTTCCAACCGCCATCATTGCACAGGTGCCATTGATCAGAGCGAGTCCTTCTTTTGCCTGAAGTGTGACCATTGGAATACCTGCTCTTTCCATAGCCTCCAGTCCTTCCAGCACCTCTCCATTATACTCAGCCTCCCCTAATCCAATCATGGGAAGCACCATATGGGCAAGAGGGCAAAGGTCGCCGCTTGATCCGACCGATCCCTTTTCTCTGATTTGAGGATGTACACCTTTGTTGAGCATGTCGATCAAAGTCTGAACCACTTCAAGCCTGATGCCTGAAAATCCCTTCACCAAGGCATTGGCTCTAAGTAGAATCATAGCCCTTACGATCTCCGTATCAAAATTGTCTCCAATACCAACCGCATCAGCTACAATCAGATTTCTTT
The DNA here is from genome assembly GCA_003446975.1 of Clostridiales bacterium. Lineage (GTDB taxonomy): Bacteria > Bacillota > Clostridia > Tissierellales > Dethiosulfatibacteraceae > 38-11. Next base: position 16,799 of record DMAP01000023.1, read on the forward strand.
GAAGCTCCTCAAGTTGGTCTGCGGAAATACTAACATCACTAAACTTCCCAAAACCTGTATTGATGCCATAAATGGCTCTGTCTTCAGCAAGAAATTTTTCCACAAGATCTCTCGACTCATTTATTTTTCTTTTTCCCTCTTGAGTAAGTTCGACCTTGGTTCCTTTTCTTGAAACCTGAACCACTTCTTCAAGGGTCAGGCTATTGCCGTCTAAATATACGATAGGATTCATCTATGCCTCCTTGGTTTTATCTGACTGCTCTTCCCTTAGGTCCAAATGTCACAAACTCAGCCGGTTGCCACCATAACGGCACCTTGATTGATTCATCGGTCAGCTTTCCTTTTCCGTTCGCTACATCTCTTGCGGTTTCATAGCCAGCCTGAGCATGTCTCACAACCCCAATCCCTGAGTCTACAGTCAGAGCAGAGTCAAGTCTTAAATCAGCTTCCTCCGTACCGTCTGCTATCATTGTCACACCGGTATGGACTGCCTCGCCCATGGAGTAATTTGCCTGTATGGCAATCAGGTCGCAGCCAGCCGCACAATTTAGCAAAGCATTCAGATATGGCCAGTCTGATATCAGGTCGCCACCATCCTTCATGTTTTCGGATTCAAAGGTTGGATTGACGATAGAGCCGGAGTCCAGGTTGTCTCTCGAGAAGGCAACGGGTCCCTTTAATTCGCCTTTTCGAACCATTTCGTTGATGGCAAGCCCGAACTTTCTTCGCTGTCCGAATCCCATGTAGCAGATTCTTGCAGGCAGTCCTTCTATAGGCAGATTTCGTCTTGCCAGATTGATCCATCTCTCTACAAGTGGGTCTCCCTTGCAGATTTCAAGGGCAAGATCGTCTGTCTTTCTTAGATCTTCCGGGTCTCCCGACATGCAGATCCATCTGAATGGTCCTCTTCCCTCACAGAAAAGTGGTCTGATATACTCCGATACAAATCCCGGTATCGTCATGGCCTCAGCCTCAGGCATTCCAGCATCCCTGCACTCTTTTCTGATGCTGGTGCCGTACTCGAAGACCTCAACACCTTTCTTATAGAATTTATTCATGACGGTCAGCTGTCGTTTCATAGTCTCTCTTGCATCCTTCAGATAAGCCTGTCTGTTTCTTGCTCTGTAGTCATCTGCTTCTTCGCCTGTATAGCCTGAAGGGATATAGGATATGGGATCATGGCATGGACACATCTCGCTGATTATGTCTGGCATAAATCCTTTGCTATAGGCCTCTTCAAAGACATCCGCCGCATTGCCCACCACCGCAACGGAAGTAGGTCTTTTTTCAGCAACCGCCTTTCTTGCGATTTCAATAGCCTCATCTAAAGAGTAAACCTTTTGATCGAGATAATTTTTCTCTATTCTTCTGTCTATGATGCGCTCATCGGCATCTACGATGATAGCGACTCCGCCATGCATCTTCATAGCCCAGCTCTGATTGCCTCCCATGCCGCCTGCTCCGGCTGTCAGATAGATCCTTCCAGTTAAGTCATTGCCAAACTTTTTCATGGCTATAGCCGAAAGGGTTTCGAATGTTCCCTGTATAACGCCCTGAGTACCGATATATTCCCATGGTGCCGCTGTGTATTGGGCAAATATAGTCAGGTTTTTATCCTGAAGGTCATAGAATGTCTCCCAGGTCGCCTTCATGATATTGGTGGTTGCCATAACCACCCTAGGCGCCAATCTTTGGGTTCTGAATACGGCTACCGGCATACCTGATTGGATGACCAGCGTCTCATTATTTTCAAGCTCTTTTAATGCCTTTACGATGGCATGGTACGATTCCCAGTTTCTGGCGCACTTGCCGTTTCCTCCGTAGATCACAAGAAGTTCCGGAATTTCAGCGTTCTCCATGTTGTTTTCCAGCATCCTCAATAAGGACTCCTGTTTCCATCCCTTGCATCTCAGCGTATCGCCTCTCTGGGCTTTGACTTCATATAAAACTTCAGCATTGCTCATTTTAATCCTCCCAATTTCAGTTCATCGTATTTTAATCTATATAAAGCAATAAACGTGCCAGTTTTTCATTGGTCTAAGACATGTTGTTTCAAGCCTCACATAAATCCTTTCTCTTGATTCGATATAAAAATGTATAATATTTATACGTTAATTTTGGAAAAATTTGCAGTTACAATACTTCTATTGATAATGTTATGTATAAATTTTATACTGTTCTCTTGTCATGCATCATTTTGATGTGATATAATGCCTTAAAATGGAGGTGGTTATCATATTTGAACTGTTTGACAAACTCAGTTTTCCCGTCATAATCCTTGATGGAGAAAAAACAGTCTACACAAACCATCAAGCCGACACAATGCTGGATATTGATAGTCTTTCAGAGGTCATTAAAGCAGGTTCAGAATTAACTTTTGGAAGTCAATCCTATCGGATCAACAGATTTTTAGCCACTATTTCAGACAAAAAATACCAAGTGCTTGAGCTACAGAATACAACCAATCTAAGGAGTCTTGAAGAAAAAGTCTATTGCTATGAAGCCATCTTTGATAAGCTTGATGATGGGCTTTTAATGAGCGACAAGAATGGCAGAATCATTTTATATAATCCTTCTCAGGAAAAACTGGAGGGGCTGGTAAAAGAAAACTGCCTCGGCAAATATCTTTGGGAGGTCTATCAATATGAAGCCCCCGAAATGTCAGAGCACCGTCAGGTTTTCAAAACCCAGAATCCTATCATAAAGGAATATAAATCCCACGTAAAAAACGGACAGTCGGAGAAATACCTGTCCTATTCAACCTATCCGGTCATTCAGAATAATCAGACGCTTTCAGTGTTTTCTGTTAGCAAAAATGAATCCAAACTATTGGAGCTTCTTTCAGAAACCCTTGAACTTAAACGGAAACTAAAAAGCAGCACCATGACCAAATCTTTCAATAATGGCACTTTCTACACATTTGACGATATAAAAGGGAACAGCTCTGCTATGACAAACACCATTAAAGAGGCAGAGAGAATGTCTCTGATTGACGGCAATCTGCTGATTATTGGCGAAACAGGCGTCGGCAAGGAGATGTTCGCTCAAAGCATCCATAACATGAGCAAGCATAACAAGGAGAAGTTTTTTGCAGTCAATTGTGCCGCCTTGCCTGAAAATCTATTGGAAAGCACGCTCTTTGGAACCACAAAAGGATCCTTCACCGGCTCATTGGATCAGGACGGCTATCTGGATGAAGTGGGAAAAGGCACACTATTTCTTGATGAGCTAAACTCCCTGCCAATCTATATGCAGACCAAGCTTCTCAGGGTGTTCCAGGAGAGAAAATTCAGGAAAGTAGGGGGATTGAAAAACAAAGATGTGGAATGCAGAATTATTTGCGCTATCAACGAGGATCCTGAGACACTTGTCAGCGAGGGAAGGCTGCGGCAGGATCTGTATTTTAGAATCTCCAGATTATGTTTATTCATACCTCCTTTGAGAGAGCGTCCGGAGGATATTGTTTTTCTGACTAACTTTTTCATCAGCAAATACAATGAGATTCTGGATAAGAATATCAAAGTCTATGCAAACGATTTGAGAGAACTGCTTTATGATTATTTCTGGCCAGGCAACGTCAGGGAGCTGGAGCATGTTGTCGAAAATCTTGTAATCAATGCTGAAACCAGCGAGTCTGAGCTCAGCAGCTCCCATTTACCCAATTATCTAAAAAACAAGCTTCTTAAGGAGACAAACAAAAACCGCAGAAGCGTGGGTTCACTACCTGAAACCCTAAATGAAGTGGAAAGAAAGATAATTGTTGAAGCCCTCAATCGATTTAATTGGAATTTCACCAAAACCTCAGCCTATTTGGGAATTATAAGGCAAAGCCTTATCTATCGGGTCAAAAAGCTTGATATCACAAGAGACAAGGATTATTGGCTATAAAATCCTTTAGATATAAATCTGTTCCATCGAAAAATGATGGGCTTGGAGATAATGGTCCAGCACATCCTTCAAGGCGTCCAGGGGAACAGGGCCTACAAGCTCTGTTCCAGCTACTTGAACGCCATAGCTGAGGGCCTCTGATTTGACGGTCTCAAAAACCCGATGGATGGGTGTCTTGGCATAGTTGGTCAGATTCATTGAAATCTGAATCATTTTCCCTTCTTCAATTGGCAAAGCGATAGCTCTGACGTATTGATATCCGCCAGTAGCGCCTCGAACAGCCTTCACTATTTTTTTTCCCAAGTCAATGTCGTCAGTTCTCAGGTTCACATTGAAAGCTACCAATGGAAATCTGACGCCCGTGACTGTTGCACCGCTCTTGGGGACAAACTCAAAGGGTCCCTCATCGGGATGCCACTCTTCATTCTTCATCTTTTCAGGCAGTGCTTCATACTGGCCTTTTCTGATGTTCACCAGATTGGTTCTTTCGGGTCTGGTTGCCGCATCCTCATAATAATAGACCGGCACGCCCAGGCTGCCTAGATATTTTCCAAACTCTCTCGAAATCTCAATCGTTTCTTCTGTAGTCATGTCTTTAACGGGAATAAATGGCACCACATCAACAGCCCCCATTCTGGGATGGCTGCCGGTATGTTCCCGCATGTCTATCAACTCTATTGCCTTCGCCGCCAGGTCCTTTGTCCCTTGCAGCACAGCCTCGGGAGCACCTATATAAGTAAACACCGTCCTGTTGTGATTGGGTTCTGAGTCCACATCTATTATTTCCACTTCATTGCGAGCCAATGCTGCTCTCACCTGATTGATAAGTTCCTGGTCTCTGCCCTCGCTAATGTTCACTTCCGCCAATAGTCTTTTCATGATTCTCTACCTCCATATTGTTCTAGTATTTCAACTGCCTTTTCCAATTCCTCAATAGCCTTTTTATCGCTGATACCGGAAAAGTTCGCCCGGATATTCAGAATACATCCAAAGACGCCAACCTTGGCCAACTCCATTGCTATCAGTAGATCTGACCCTGCATTTGGATTAGACTTGCCCAGTAGTGACCGTCCCAGTTCGTAGACTCTCAGGCACATGAAGCCATTCTCTTTTGGCACATTGGATGCAATAACACTGCCACGGTGGATGGCATCTGTCCTGATGCTCTTTTCCTCGTCATTGTTTTTGGGCAATTTGTATGCGGACATCAGTAAGATAAAGGCCTCTTCATCTCTTTTACTGCCAGCCATCAGTTCAATGGCCAGATCATCCAACTCAGCGGCAATTGCCCTGTACTCTTCTCCCGATAGTCCATAGCCTTTCTTTGCCGATAGCTTTGACACCATGGCAATCATCCCTGCGGCCATAGCGCCTACCAAAGCAGATGATGCTCCGCCACCGACTGTCGTGTTGTCAGAATCAATAATTTTATCCAACATATCGTTCCCTGTCACAAAATCACTCCCTTTTGTTTGATTATTTATTCTAATTAAACCATAGCAAAAATTATGCCAGTTATTTAATTAAAAAAAACCGCCTGTTAAACAGACGGTGGGGAAGGGTGGTGTTTACATTCTCATCGATAAGTGTATAAATTTTATCCGATGACTAACAGTGCTAAGGCTCCCACTTCTATCAGTGGGAGACAAGCACTGTAGAGTCCCTGGATAACGGTTTCTAAGATTCAGATGGCGTTTGCCACCTGAACCCAAGAATCCTGTTGATACATATATTGCTAAATCGTCTAAAAAATCAACTTCAAAACCAGGATCACGCCTCCTATGACAAGCAACGGTACGATTAGAAAGCTAAACAGACTGAATAGAGCCAGAAAGGGTAGGACAATAACCGGAAAAACAGTCATCATTATGATAAAACCCAATATGCCAAAGATGACCCTTAGTACAAAAAAACTTATTTTAATGGCTATTCCAAAAAACAATATGGCCAATATAAATCCAAATATTTGTGGCATTTTATTTCCTCCTTAAAATTTGTTTAATGTTAGGTTTCAATATCTCATTTGATAGTATTATTCTAAAACATGATCATTTGATATCTATTAGATAATTATTAAGATTTCATTAATAAAATGGCAGTTCGTTGACAACCAAAATCAAAATGTATATACTTTGAATATCAAAGCTTTGATACTCAAAGTAATTTTAGGTGATTAGATGAATAATAGACGTGAATCATTGAATAAAATCCTAGTGAAGTTGTTTAATGATATTCTCAAAATTGAAGAAAAATATTTATGCAGACATGCATTTAAAGACTTAACCATGACTGAATTTCATATAATAGAAAATATAGGCAGTCATACAGAGCGCACCATGTCTGAAACCGCCAAGGATCTTAAAGTGACATCCGGCACTCTTACAATAGGCATAGATAATCTGGTGAAGAAAGGCTATGTGAAACGATACCGCTCTCCTGAAGACAAACGACAGGTTGTAATAACCCTCACTGAAAAGGGGGAGAAGGCCTATGCGGAACACGAACTGTTCCATCAGGAAATGGTTGACCATACATTGACTGATCTCAAACCTGAGCAGGAAGAAATTCTTATAAAAGCCCTATTTAACGTGGACAGCTATTTCAAGCAAAAATATAAATTCTAAATCTAATTAAACTAAGTGGAGGATTGTAATGTCAATCAAATTAGTAACTGACAGCACCAGCGATTTACCAAAGGAACTGGTGGATAAACTCGGAATAAAAGTTGTACCTTTAAGTGTCAATTTCGCAGAAAAATCTTATCTGGATGGCATTGAACTCAAACCCGAAGAATTTTATGAAAAACTTGTAACGGCAAAGGAACTGCCCACCACCTCTCAGGTGAATCCGGGAGAATTTATTGAGGTGTTCCAAAAATTACTGGATGATGGTCATGAGGTTCTAGGAATTTTTATCGCCAAGGAGCTTAGCGGCACATTCTCATCGGCTTCCATCGCTAAAGATAGTATCGGGTCTGATAAGATTCATATTTTCGACTCGAGAGGTGTCAATGCCATGGCTGGTCTGATGCTCATTGAGGCTGCCAAGATGATTCAAACCGGCGCATCGGTTGAAGATATACTGAAAAGGATTCAGCTGATGTCTGAAAACATGAAATCCGCCATCATAATCGATACTCTTAAGTATCTGGTAAAAGGTGGTAGGCTGTCTAAAACACAGGGCGCTGCCGGAAGTCTTTTAAATCTTAAGCCTATCATCAAAATTCAGGATGGCGTGGTTGAAACCGTCCACAAGGCTAGAGGTAAAGCCAAGGCAGTCAAATGGATTATGGATTGGATAAAAGAAGGTGGTTATGACTTGTCCAACAAAACCGTTTTTGTACTGAATTCCAATGACCCTGAGTTTGGAGAAAAGATAAAAGACACACTTCTGGAAAACTTTAAAGTAAAAGAAGTGATTCAGGCACAGATTGGTAGTGTGGTCGGGACCCATTCAGGTCCGGGATGCGGTGGTGTTATGTTCTGCGCAATCGACTAATCCAATCATATAAAAAACCCTCTTCGTAAAAATGAAGAGGGTTTTTCTTAGAAATGAACCAGAAAATCATTGTGGATTTCTTTGAGGGATTGCATGAAATGCTCTTCATGCAAGAGAAATCTGAGTTGCCTATCCAACAGTCTCATATCAGCCCCATCATGTTTCTTGATGATCGAGACCATCTTGTCCCGGTGAGACCTGTTGGAATAGGTATGAACAACAATCACATCTCTCGAAAGAGTGTCACAAGCAATCCCAAACACATTCTTCTTTTGATTTGTAATTTTCGTGCCTGGATTATCTGAAAAAGTGGACCTGACATAAAGATTGCTGCATGTCATTTTTTGTGCGATTCCTGCAGCTTTATTATGAAGCACCTTAGCCCCATAATCAGCATAAGTGCGACAGAACTCAAAATCAGCATGTTTTATAACTTTTGCTGTTTCAATCAATTTTGGATCAGCTGTCATGATGCCTTCAACATCCGTATAGATAATTGTTGATTCCGCCTTCAGAGCACTACCCAATGCGACAGCAGTCGTGTCACTTCCACCTCTGCCAAGGGTGGTGATATCGCCACTATTAGTTAATCCTTGGGATCCAGCCACAACAATTATTTTCCCCAATGCGAGCTGTCTTCTAATTGATCCGGGTCTTATGCTTAATATATCCGCATCAAAATGATTAAAATCTGTTATGATGCCAGCTTGCCAACCCGTCATGCTGATTGAGGGATATCCTTTGTCGTTCAAACCTGAGGCGACTATGGATGCGGTTATCATCTCACCACATGAGTAGATCATGTCGATTTCCCTTTTATTGGAATCTCCATGTCTATCCTTGATCAAATTGATAAGTGTATCTGTAGCATAAGGATCTCCCTCTCTACCTTGGGCTGACACGACCACCACTAGATGACTGTATCTCTTTTTGTAATTGATAATCTTGTCATAAACATACTTTCTTTTTGCGTCTGTTGATAATGATGTTCCACCGAATTTTAATACTGCCAAAGCCATGCGATGCCTCCATAGTTGAGATTGAAAATAAAAAAACTTCTCGAAAGAGAAGTCAATAGTCAAAAAACTTATCTTTCAGATTAAATCTGCAGGATTTAGCACCTTGCTTACGCAGGTTGCTGAGATTTCACAGGGCCTGTCCCTCTATCTCTCTTGATAAGATGTATTCAATTAAAGTACATTGTAGAGCTTTTGTGTTCGAATGTCAAGGGGTAATACGCATTTTGTTTAGTTAATACAATCTAATGGCGGAAGTCAATACACATGCCTCTTGGATAGCATAATGCCAATAATGAGATATACCGTCCCCATAGCCACCAATACCAGAACCGATGTGATGTAATTAGTCACATTCAGTCCGTAGGCTGCCGTCTGGGATATGATCTGCATCGCCCATTTGTGGGGCATGAAATTCGCCAGTGTCAACAGAATCCTTGACTGAATAATCTCCAGTGGCCACATGGTTCCTCCCAACATAGCTGTCGATATCAGTATGATCGGTACAATTGCGCCAAGTTGCTCGATTGTTCTGGCCAATCCTGCTACAAGCAGGCCTATTGCGGTGAAGGTATAGACGAAAGCAGCGAAAACAATCAGCATCAACCCTATATCCATTCCCCAATTGATATCTAGGAAGTAATTTCCGATCAATACAATGATTCCCACCTGAATCATACCTACAATGAAGGTCACAATAAGAAGGCTACTCATTATGACAGTATTGCTGACAGGTGACACCAGCTTTCTCTGCCAGGTCTTCTGCTGCTTTTCTTTCAATATGTCCGAGCCGACAAACACGATTGTAAAGGTTGAGAAAAATAGCGTAAAGCCTATCAGATAATGTATCATGGGATTATATGCCCAGTCCCTTTCCGCACTCAAGACCTGACTGTTGAGACTGAAAGGATTTCTATATTTCCAGTAGTACGAGGATAGATTATAGGTTTCATCAAATAGATCGACTTCGTCAACATTAAAGCCTTTATCCGTGATTACTCTAACAGTGATGTCGGCTGTCTTGAACTTGGACATGAACTTAAAAACTGTTGTACGAATATCACTTTGCAGCTGAATCAGTTCTAGAGAATCCTTAGATCTGAGAACACTTAGATTGATTTTTTCACCATCCAGCAGCATATCTGTGAATCCCTGTGATAT
>DMAP01000438.1 GCA_003446975.1 Clostridiales bacterium
TGTCATATAAAGATGGAGATGGGATCATTTACGAGATGTCTCAGAGTCCGAATTCAGCGCTGAATGATATCTATAACCAGGTGATTGATTCCGTGGCAGCACGACAGATAAGAGCTGACAAATATTACCTTAACATGAAAAAATAAAAATTAATGTACAAGAAAATATTTTCCACCCTGTTGCTTATATCCAATATCTTCATCTATTGTCATGGGCAATACGGTGCCGATGACACCTACCTGGATAGTATAAAAAACAATTTCAATTACTTGCCGATCTACTCACCCCAAACAAGCTATATTGCTGATATGGTACTGTTATACCAGGGTGGAGCAGCGAGGCTGCCCTATACCAAAGATCAAATTGCTCCATATATTTATAAGTACAACGATAAGGGAGGAGTTGATTGGCTCTTTGACGGTTTTTTATTTTTGGAGTTTAAAACTTTCGATGGCTATAGCTTTATTCAGGAATTTTTTAGCAGGGAGCCGCATAGAGCACGAAAAAATGAGTGGGAAAAACATCTCGATAAGGTTTTTGAAGAGGGTAAAGCTGTTTCTGCATTGAATGAGGTACTGGATGATCTAAGTAAGTCCGGTTTCAAGCCAAAGCGAAAACGTAAAGTTATACTATCTCTGCCTGAGCCAATGAGCGGGCAGAAAGATTGGGGGCGTCTAAATGGCAGAAAAATGGATTTTTCAGTCGATGAAGACAGGTTACTTGCACTGCGATGGTATATTGACGAGATAATCACCCGATTTTCAAATAAAAAATATAAACATATAGAGTTAGCCGGTTTTTATTGGACCAAGGAGAGTGATGATTTATCCGAAAGGCTTGTTCCTCCCATATCTCAATATGTCAACAACAAAGGCTATATCCTTAACTGGATACCCAATTGGGGACCCCATCGTGGTAAGCATTGGAAGAAACGTGGTTTTAATGCTGCCTATATTCAACCCAATACATTTTTCTCTACCGGGAACAGCAAGAATCTTCCCAGGGTATGTACCTATGCCTCTATTCATCAAATGGGTTTAGAGGTCGAATTTGATCACAATTTAAGTAAAGCGTCCTATCAACAAAAGCTGCATGATTATTTTGATAACTTTGAAAAATATAAGGTATTGGAAAAATCTGCAATTGCATATTATGAAGGCGGACGTCAATTCTTGACACAACTTGTGCATGGGGATACCCCGGAGCTTAAGATGCTATATAAGAGGCTGACGGATATAATAATCGAACGGCAAAGAAGGGTTGATGAAATATATTTGAGAGAACATTTCCCCGATACAGATGAATAGTTTATGTTAAAAAATATACCCATCAAGTTTTCTATTGAATTTATTTCAATCTGTTTGAAGAAAGAAAGATTTTTAACAATAGTGATGCTTATTGCTCTGTTGCTTGGGAACAGCGCTTACCCTCAATCTCATGAATATATCTCACTTAATGAGGCTGTGCTCAGAGTGGAATCCAAACAAAAACAAAAGTGGTATGTATTTCCCGAGAAAAGAGAAAATATAATCAAGTGGAATGATTCATGTAGAACAATCTGGCTAGATGACAAATATATGAGCTCTTTTTCCATGGATGCAAAGTCGAATGAAGCTTTTGTTTTTCAACTGGCAATATGGGCCGCAGAAACCAGTCTGAAGAATATCGATATTTCATTCAGTAATTTTACTGATAGATATGGTAATAGCATACCTGCAAAAAGCTTTCACTCTTTCAGTACCGAAGGATTCGATAGTTCCGGTATATACTTTAGCCAAAAATCAGAAGTGTTGGAAGGAACAATTCATCCTCTATGGGTAGGTGTCGATCTGGAGAAGATAAAGTCTGGCTTCTATTCTGGCGATATAATTGTTCGAGCTGATTCGACCTTTAAAAAAGTACCCGTTGCAATAAATATTAAAGGGAAAGTTCTTTCCAAACATCGGTTTGATAAAGGGAATAGTTTAAGTAGGTTATTTTGGCTTAATAGCAGGCTTGGCATTGATGATGATGTGACAGAAGGGTATGTTCCGATAGATAAAGAAAGAAACACGCTTTATTTTTTAGGAAGGTCCGTTGAGATTAATGAATATGGGTTACCCGAAAAGATAAATAGCTATTTTTCAGATAATAACGAGGATATCACGCATACTCCAACGCCCATACTAAATAGATCTTTTCAATTTTTAATCGAGAGAGAAGATGGGACAATCATTGAATTGAAACCTGGGCAATTTCGTTTTACTGATATCACTCCGGCATATGTGCTTTGGGAAACGACAAATAGTTCGCCTGAATGTGATGTGAAATGCACAGGTCGATTGGAATTTGATGGATTCGCTGAAATCCATTTAGGTGTAAAAGCGAAACAATCCTTAAAAATCAAGGATATTAGACTTGAAGCCCACTGGGAGAAGAACAAAGCAATTTACATGATGGGTCTTGGCAAGGAGGGTGGATTGAGAACAGATGAACTGAAATGGAAATGGGATTCAACAAAACGTCAGGATAATTTATGGATGGGGGGGGTAAACGGAGGGTTGGCCGTTAAATTGAAATCTGAGCCTTATCGACAACCGGTAGTTTTGGGAAACTATCGTCATTATCCTTTATTAATGCCACAATCATGGGACAATGATGGTAAAGGTGGAATTAAAATTGTTGAAGAGGCTAATAATGTGAAATATACTGCCTATTCAGGTCAGAGGACATTAGATTCGACATCCATATTACATTTTAATATTGAGTTGCTTATTACACCGTTTAAAAAAATTGAGAAAGGTATCAAGTATCATGATCGTTATTATCATGGTGCTGTGAATAGTGCCATTTCAAAAATACCATTGGCAAAAAATGCTGAAGCCAATATTTTAAACATTCATCATGGAGAAGATGCAATTCCTTTCATTAATTACCCTTATCACGATGAGACAATTCCGATACTGAAACAGGTAATTGATAAAGCACACAACAATGGACTTAGATTAAAGGTTTATTATACGACAAGAGAACTAACTGTGAATTGTCCTGAATTTTATGCTTTAAAATCACTGAATGGAGAAATAATTTTACCCGGAACCGGTAATAATTATACCAATCCCAATCATTATCCAACCGGCCCTCCTGAATGGATGCTGAAAAACCTGAGATATGACTACATCCCGGCCTGGCACACCAGGATTCGCTATGGCCGGTTCATGGGTATGACGGATTATTCGGTAATAACAACCCCAGGATCCAGACTTAA
>DMAP01000139.1 GCA_003446975.1 Clostridiales bacterium
TTCTTCAAGCCGGACTATAAGCTACTTGTGTTTACTTTGATGCTTTCTTTTATGGCGGTTTTCAGACATAGGGCGAATATTGCAAGATTGGTCAAGGGTCAGGAAAATAAACTTTAAGAGGGATAACATGATGAAAAATAAAATCACCGTTTTAGGTGGAGGAAGCTGGGGAACAGCCATATCCAAGCTGTTGACCGAGAACAAACATGATGTAACCATTTGGATAAGAGACTGTGAGCAGGCTGCTTTGATTGAAAACGAAAGGGAGAACAAGAAATATCTTCCAGGAATAATCCTTCCAGCATCTTTGACGATTTCATGCAATGCTGAGGATTCCATAAGCCATTCAGATATAATTGTCATTGCAGTTCCCACTCAACAGGTGCGTCTGGTCTTGGAAGCATTTAAACATAAAATTGACAGGAAAGCGATTATTGTTAATCTTTCAAAGGGTCTGGAAAAAAACACCATGCTAAGAGTCTCAGAAATTTGTTCCGGGATCTTGCCTGAAAATAAGTTTGTTGTTCTTTCAGGACCTTCCCACGCGGAAGAAGTGGCCTTGAAAATGCCGACTACTGTGGTAGCCGCTTCCGATGATGAAAATTGCGCAAAAATTGTACAGGATGTTTTTATGAATGAGTATTTCAGGGTATATACCAATTCTGACGTCATAGGTGTTGAAATAGGAGGCGCTCTGAAGAATGTAATCGCTCTTGCTGCCGGAATTTCTGACGGACTTGGATTTGGAGACAATACTAAAGCGGCTCTGATCAACCGTGGCATTCAGGAAATCTCCAGGTTGGCAGAACAAATGGGAGCAGATAAGCTGACATTCATGGGATTATCCGGTATAGGCGATTTGATTGTGACCTGTACCAGCATGCATAGCCGAAACAGGCGCGCTGGTATTCTTATAGGGAAAGGCTATGCCGTCGATAAGGCTATCAAGGAAATCGGCATGGTGGTAGAGGGCATATTGACGACACATGCTGCCCATGAATTGGCTGAGAAACTATCTGTCGAGATGCCTATAGTGGAAGAGTTGTATGCTGTTCTATATGAGAATCAGAAGGCTGCCTTGGCGGTTGAAAAATTGATGAACCGAGATAAGAAAGACGAAACTGATAAAGAGTAAGGAAGTGTCAAATTGGCAAAAAAGAAGAGAAGAGCAAATGTTTTAAATTTCATACTATTGCTTCTGTTCCTGTCATTTCTGATATACCTGATCGATAATTGGAGAGTGACACAAGAAACATATATCGTCAATGAAGAAACATTGGAGATTAAGCTCGAACTCGAAACAGCGATAATCAAGGACGAGAGAATTGTATACGCTTTAAGCGATGGTGATGTCAGTTTCTTCAAAAAGCAGGGAGACAAGGTTAAATCCGGCATATTGATTGCCCAGCAATTCAATGACTACGATTCTAAAAGCATTACTGATGAGTTGAATATTATCAATGAGATCATCAGTGTCAAACAAGGCAATAAAGTACCGAATGGAAATGTCGGAATATCTTATTACAACGAGATAAAAAATGAGATTCAGAATGCGCTTTTCCAAAAAGACTATGGATATGTCATGACAACTGTCAACAATCTGGATACCAATGATTTCAATTACAGATATTCGGGTTATGAAAGCTATACACTGCAAGAACTAATCAATCATAGAGAGTCGCTCCGCAATAATTTGAGTGCTGAAAAGATATCCTACTACAGTCCAGGCAGTGGAATAGTGAGTTACTCTTTTGATGGTCTGGAGATGGTTTATTCAGTCAATAGATTGGAAGAAATAAACATCAATGATGTCAGAAAACTAAACTATCAAAACTACTCAACATTGAACAAGACAATAAAAAACAATGAACCGATATATAAAGTCATAGATAACTTTGACTGGTTTATGGCATTTGAAATAGATAAGAGCCATATGGATGCCATAAGGGATCAGAATACTCTGAAAATCAGATTAAAAAAAATTGACAAAGTCATAAACACAACCATTTTTAGGGTCCAGGATTATGGCGAGAAATCATTGCTGATATTACAGACAGACAAGTTTCTTCATGATTATCTCGAAGACAGATATATCAACGTAGATGTCATTCTCAAGGAGTTTAACGGTTTAAAAATCCGAAAGGAGTCAATTATTGAACAGAACGGATTGATTGGAGTCTATGTCAGCGATACCAATAAAGTTGTAAGATTTAGACCGGTTGACATAATAGGAGAGAACATGGAATACGCCATTGTTGATGGGGGAGAAAAAGTAAGTGTTGGCAGCAGAGGAAGAATACTTGTCAATGGTGAACAAATCAACACCATCAAGATATATGACAGTATCATCGTCAAACCGGAAAATGTATATGATGGACAGATTTTGAGGTGATGAATTGAGTATAAAAGAGAATATAGAATTATTGAAGCAAGATGTGAAAAGGGTCTGTGAAGGCTGCAATAGGGACAGCAAGGACATCATAATTGTTGCCGTAACCAAAACAGTCAATATCCAAGGAATGAAAGAGGCTATTGAATGTGGACTTACTGACATTGGAGAAAACAGAGTTCAGGAGATGATGGATAAAATCGAATCATTCGATGAATCGGTGAATTGGCACATGATTGGACACTTGCAAAGAAACAAGGTTAAATATATAATTGATAAGGTAAACCTCATCCATTCACTTGACGGTGTTAAACTGGCGGATGAAATCCAAAGACAGAGTATCAAACACAATAAGATGACAGATGTACTGATTGAGGTTAATATTGGTGACGAAGATACCAAATTTGGTATCAAGCCAGATGAGATTACTAGCTTTGCCAGAACAATTGCCGGATACAGCAATATTAGACTAAGAGGTCTGATGACTGTTGCCCCCTTTGAAACAGAGCCAGAGAAGGTAAGACCATTAATGAAAATGATGCATCAAAAGTATATTGAATTAAAACTATTGAATCTCGAAAACACTTTGATTGATACTTTATCCATGGGTATGTCCAATGATTACAGAATTGCATTGGAGGAAGGGGCTACAATGATAAGGGTAGGATCATTGATTTTCGGAGAAAGATCTTAGGAGGGTATTATGTTCAAGAAATTCAAGG
>DMAP01000225.1 GCA_003446975.1 Clostridiales bacterium
TCGCATCATGAATTTTACCATCGTACAGATTGGATCCGATTTGAACAACTGACAGTAATAGCCCGATACTGCCAAGATGATCGCCAAGAGTGGATAGGACATCATCTCCATAAGCTAAATAACCTACACTCTGAGTAACATTTCCAAGAAAATCGCCACCCAACTGCATGGCATCACTGGCTGCTCCCGCTCCAATATCAAAGCACTGTTTAGCCGGTACGCCACCGATGGCATACTCCTCTATGGCAGCTTGAAAATCCTCATCCTTTTCTTCTCCATACAGATCCAAAAACTCAACTCTGGCATTTCTTTTACCCGAATTAGAAACTGAGAAAACACCATACTTCGAAAGATGATCAGTGAATATGATGACACTGGAGGAGTCTTTATCATACATAAATGCCACCGGTTCCCAATCTCCAGTTTCTTCATTCAAATATGCCGCTCCGGGAATCTCTCCGTCAGTCAGAGCAAGTGGGATGGCCAGTTGGATAACCCCGTCCACCTGGGATACATCCTCAAGTTTGAAATCATAGACTTTAAGTGAAATAATACNNATACCTTCATCGTCCAGTGTCGGTGCATTGTCTACCTCTGATATGATAGCTTTGATATCCGATGATATAGTCACCGGGTCCAATCTGAGCGCAACGCCTCCAGACTCCAAAACGAGATTCTCATCGTTCAGAACAGCCTCAGCCAAAGTTTTTTCCGTTACCACAGGTGCCGCCGGTGCCTTAGTGCCACATGCCGCAAGAGGCAAGATCAGGGATACAATCAATACCATCGCAATTATTCTATTCTTCATTCCCACCCTCCATCGTTTAGAGAATTTTTATTTGTCTTAATTATACCCAATTTTATTAAAATTAAGCATATTGGCGTAGAAAATTGGCTCTAGAATGACTATTTCCTCTCAAATGTACCGAAAACGACCGGTTGCTTGTCCTGAACCATCATCACACCCTTAGCGATGACAGTATCGACATCAAGTGTTTTTTCATCCAAAAGATTCAAATCCGCATCAAAGCCTTTTTCAATTCGACCCTTATTCTTTAATTTCAAAATCTTGGCAGGATTGGATGTCAAGGCTCTCAGAGCTATCTCCAATGGAATGTCCTCTCTGAAAACGCACTCCTTGATGCCTATAATCAAGCAGATCGGTTTTCCTACGTCAAGGCCTACAAATTCTTTTTTAGCATTGAACATTGGAAGACTACCCTGTCCATCTGAGGATAATGTGAAGTTGTCGATGTTGACTCCCTCTGCCAAAAGTCTCTTCAACCCTTTGCTGAACCTGACCTCATTGTCCAATTTCTCCCAGAAATCAGGGTCTTCACTGCCAGTGAAGTCAACATACCCGCCCTCTTTAGCATAGGTGACACATTCTTCAAACAATGCTTCATTACGATTGACATGGGTTGGTAAAAACTGGGTCATTGGTATTTCTGTTTCTTTCAATACATCTTTAATCAAGTTGATCTTTCTATTGCCATCACCCAGATGAATATTGATGATGCCTGCCTTGCCTGACAGCATGCCTCCGACACGGGCGTCTGAAACATCCCTGCAGAACTCGTCAAATGTCGGTTGTGAAGAGCGGTGGTCGGATATAGCTACCTCACCGATGCCGATGATTTTATCCACCACCATAATATCCTTCATGATGCTGCCTGTGATGGTTTTAACCGGTATCCTATAAGATCCCGCATAGATGAAGGTGGTGATGCCTTCCTCCTCCAGTCCTCTTGCCTTGGCAAGTAGCGCGACCATGTCCCTTGATATTCCGTCTGTTCCCAGACAGCCTACAACAGTGGTGACACCCGCAGTTGTCAGATCAGTCAATTTGATCTCAGGTGTTCTGGTAGCGTAGCCACCCTCACCCCCACCGCCTAAGATGTGGACATGGGAGTCAATAAATCCCGGAACCAAAGCCTTGCCGGTTCCATCAATTTCCATTACATCAACAGAACCGTTCATATCTACAGATATGTTTTCCTCAATAGCTGCAATTTTATTGCCTAAAATCAAAACATCCTTTTTGCCTAAAAACTCCGGTGCATAAACATTGGCATTGCGAATAATCTTTATCATAATATCTCTCCTGTGTTTTTTTATAATCAATTAAATTTGTTTCTTCCTCTCAATCATGGTATTTTATGCTAATGAAGTTAGGCATACAATACTTTAGACATTCTCTTCCCATAGTTCCTGCTGTGTTGACCATTTCATATAAAAATTCTTGTTATGAATCGAAGCGTTAAACACTGGTTCTACAAACTTCTTCAAACGATTAAGTACTACAGTAAATTCTGGTAATACCATCTGCATCGACGGTTGAAATCGCTTCCATTGCAATAGCAAAAATTCATTATTGTAAAAATTATCAATCCGTTGAAAGATATTTTCATTGTAAGGTGTTCCTCTATGCTGTATAGTTTGCCAAATGGCTTCTTGCAACACTCGTCCGTCAAACTCAAAAAGACTTGATAAATAATAAATATCAAAAAAATCCTTCATTCGGCTTGTCGCTTCCATTCGTTTTAAAATTGCATCAAATTTTTCAGCGACCGTGCTTTCCAATGAATAGGTGTATACTTGTGGTTCTTCGAAGCCCGGCAATCTCGTTCTTAAGGTTCTGATAACGGCTTTTGGTACGATTATGTCATCAACACCTAAATCAATCGAAAACGGAATGCGAACTTGTTTTATGTGCGCTATAAACTTAATAGATACACCTGAATAGTCTTTTTCCTGTGTTATAGATACAGCATCTAAAACTTCAAAAGACACATAATCATTTGCTGTAGAAATGTGAATAATTTCTTCCATTGTGCTTTTTACCTTTTCAATTTCATTTGTCATGTTACGCATAAGAAAATCTATATCTTGTGTCGCCCTACTTTGATACTTTGTAAGTGTATAAATCAATAACCCGCCCTTTAGCACAAAATTTCTGCAATATGGCGACAATGATAATCGTCTTAAAAATTCTTCTTGGCAAAACAACTGTAAGCACATTTGATAGCTTAACCCAGTTTCTTTAGCTTGCTTTTTTAGCCGTGTCAATACAGATGCCGCGATATCCTTCATAACCATACTCCTATTATTTTGCGTACTTTGCTCTCTGTTCGCAGTACCTTTGCATACTCCATCAAACGAGGAATATTTTTCTTGGGATCTTTAATATATGCTTGTATCGCTTTATTAAAAACCTCCACATCCATTTTATTCTCATGCCTCAAACAGTCACAGATAGCACGCTCTCGGTTAAATATTTTTATTTGAGTCTCTTCAATCATGACATTCTTTACACCTAGTTCTAATTGTGTTTTTGGTATATAATATGGCTTTACCTTCGGGTAATCAATATCAAATCTGGATTTGGTAGAATGCTTATCCACCGCCAAAGACCAAACCGATGGTGTGCGATCTGTATACTCATAAAACTGAAGTGCGCTTTCCATACATACTACAGCATCTGGAAAAAGTCGCGCTATAATTGCAACTTCACTAAAAGAACGATCGTCTTGCCATTGATAATAGCCATACTTTATTTTTTCCACATATCCGTCTGCCATCATTTTTTTTATAAAACGATTATACATATGGTGTTTAATCAAATCCTTGGTTCTCATTATGCCGTTATGGGCATCAAATATTTGTTTTGCTGTTTTAATATCCATATCAATATCCTTTCTGTATGAAATAAGACATAACCTATCAAATCATTATTAATCTACACTTGTTACTCCAATTATAAATGTCTGGCAGAATTAAGTCAACACGACTTTATCCGCAATTATAATTAATTGCGGATAAAGTTATGCAAAAGTCCTCCTCAAGAAATTATTTCTTTGCTCAAGGAGGACTATAAGGTTGAAATGTTATTGGCAACTTGACAACAATAATAGTGAACAATATTCGAATTACATGCGATATAAACAAGGTTCTTGGGTTCAGATAAAATACGAAAACTCATCAAAAATGACGAATGATAAATTATCTTTACTCCCACTCGATAGTACTTGGAGGCTTTGAAGTAATGTCATAAACGATTCTATTGACATTATCCACTTCATTGACGATTCTGTTGGACACTTTTTCCAAAACATCATAAGGAATTCTTGCCCAATCCGAGGTCATGCCGTCTGTGCTGGTGACAGCTCTCAATGCAACTGTATGCGAATAGGTTCTCTCGTCTCCCATGACACCGACACTTCTGATGTTTGGCAAACAGGCGAAGTATTGCCAGATCTGATTTTGCAGCCCGGCTTTCTTCACTTCATCTCTGAAGATAAAGTCCGCTTCTCGGACAAGTTGAAGCTTGTCCTCTGTGATTTCACCCAAGACTCTGATTGCCAGTCCGGGACCAGGGAAGGGCTGTCTTTCAACAAGCTCGTTGGAAATGCCTAGCTCTCTGCCGACTTGTCTCACCTCATCCTTGAAGAGTTGTCTTAGAGGCTCTAAAAGCTCAAAATCGACATCTTCAGGAAGTCCGCCAACATTATGATGGCTCTTGATGACCGCCGCTGTACTGGTACCGCTTTCAATCACATCCGGATAGATAGTCCCCTGAACCAGATAATCAATGTGGCCGAAAGCATCTTTTAGTTTGTTTTTTTCTTCCTCGAAGACTCTGATAAACTCTTCTCCGATTATCTTACGCTTCTGCTCTGGATCTGAGATTCCCTTTAGCTTTCCAAGAAATCTATCTTGTGCGTTGACACGAATCAGATTCATGTTGAACTCTTCCTTGAAAACCCTCTCAACCTGGTCGCCCTCATCCTTTCTCAACAGACCATGATCGACAAAAACACAGATTAGATTTTTCCCAATTGCCCTATGGACCAGGACAGCCGCAACAGATGAATCCACACCGCCTGATAAAGCGCATAGAGCTTTTCTGTCGCCAACTGTTTCTTTTATCTTTTGAATTGTTTCTTCAGCATAGTTTCCCATATCCCAGGTTGGCTCTTCTTTGCATATATTGAAAACAAAATTATTGAACACTTCTCTTCCATTGTCCGTGTGTTCCACTTCCGGATGAAACTGAACCGCATAAATCTGCTTTTGATCGTTCTCAAAGGCCGCTACAGGGCAAGAATCCGAACTGGCTGTCACTTTGAAAGCTTCGGGTAGTCTTTCTATGTAATCCGTATGGCTCATCCAGCATTTATTGCTTACTTCAAATCCTTTGAAAAGTGTGCTCTGCTGATCAATGTCCAACAATATCCTGCCAAACTCTCTGGATGATGCTCTGGCCACTTTGCCACCAAAGCTCTGTGCTATTAGCTGTCCACCATAGCAAATCCCTAGAACAGGTATGCCCAACTCGAAAACGCCCGAATTGATGTTTGGAGCAAAATCCTCATACACGCTGGCAGGTCCGCCGGACAGTATGATACCACTAGGTTTTATTTCAATTATCTTTTCTAAGGAAACATCATGAGGCATGATTTCGCAGTAAACCTTTACTTCCCTGACGCGTCTGGCAATTAGCTGACTATATTGTGCTCCAAAATCCACTATTAATATCATATTAATCTCCTACCCTTAAGCTCTGATGCTGTAGTTCGATGATTCTTTTGTGATCTGGATGTCATGTGGATGGCTTTCCTTCAATCCTGAGCCGGTTATGATGACAAACTGAGCGTCGTTTTTAAGCGCTTCGATATCTTTTGTGCCACAATAGCCCATCCCAGCTTTCAAACCACCTACCATCTGATAGACAACTTCACTGATAGGTCCTTTGAAGGGAACCTGACCTTCCACACCCTCAGGAACAAATTTTTTATTGTCCTCCTGGAAGTATCTGTCCTTGCTTCCCTGATTCATAGCACCTTCGGAGCCCATTCCTCTATACACCTTGAATCTTCTTCCCTGATATAGGACTGTCTCTCCCGGACTTTCCTCTGTACCGGCAAACAATGAACCGATCATCACCACATCTGCTCCAGCAGCTATCGCCTTAGGAATATCGCCTGTGTATTTGATGCCGCCATCTGCTATAATCTGAACACCGTGTTTTTTGGCTTCTCTGGCACAATTCTGAACGGCTGTCAACTGTGGAACGCCGACACCTGCCACTACTCTAGTCGTACAGATGGAACCAGGTCCTATGCCAACCTTCACACAGTCCGCACCTGCCTCGGCCAATTCCCTAACCGCATCAGCCGTCGCAACATTTCCGGCAACCAGCTGCAGATCAGGATACTTTGCTTTTATCTGCTTAACCGCATTGATAACACCCATAGAATGACCATGAGCCGTATCTACTACTATAACATCTACCTTTACCTTGACTAAAGCATCTACCCTTTCCATCATGTCTGCTGTAACGCCTACGCCTGCTCCGACTAGAAGTCTTCCGTTAAAGTCTTTTGCAGAGTCCGGATATTTGATGGTTTTTTCAATATCCTTGATTGTAATCAGCCCCGCTAGAACGCCATCATCCTTAACCAAAGGCAATTTTTCTATTCTATGTTCCGATAGAATCTTTAGTGCATCGTCCATTGAAATACCTTCGGGAGCTGTTATCAGCCTATCTTTTGTCATGGCATACTTGATTTGTTTTTTTAGATCCTTTTCAAATCTGACATCTCTGTTGGTAATGATTCCTATGAGCTTCTTTTCATCGTCTACTATGGGGACTCCTGAAATGCGATATCTGCTCATCAGTTCAAGGGCTTCTTCAACAAGGTGCTCTTGTGACAAATAAAAAGGGTCTGTGATTACACCATGCTCTGACCTTTTTACCTTGTCAACTTCAATCGCTTGGGCTTCAACAGACATATTCTTGTGTATAATGCCTATACCGCCCTCCCTGGCCATTGCAATAGCCATTTTGGCTTCTGTAACGGTATCCATGCTGGCAGACATCAACGGTATGTTCAGTTTTATTTTTTTAGTCAGGTATGTAGAGACATCTACATCTCTTGGCAATACCTCTGATTTGGCCGGCAACAGCAGGACATCATCGAAGGTATAAGCTGTGGTAAGAAATTTTTCCATAATGGGCTCCTTTCTATCTCAAAAATATTATAATAATTTGATTTAATTAATATAAGTTATCAAAAAAAGAAGGTCATGTCAATCCACTGCTTTGCTTTATGTCATCATCGGACAAAATATTTCAATAATTATAACATTATTGGCACCTCTTTAAAAGTAAATTCGAGCTTTTATACCAACATAAGTCAGTAGCTTTGAAATAACTAAAAAAAATTATTACTTTTTAAACAATAACTGTTATAATTAATTAACAAATCAAGAAAGGAATAAAAGACAATGGAAAAAACCTCAGATTTTGAAAACAGGATAATCGTTGACAGTTGCACAGATATCAATGAACAAATCAAAGACAATTTCGACACCATTCCTTTGAGAATTCTCATAGACGACGAGGAAATTGTAGATGATCATCTTGATACGCAATTTTTATTAGACAAAATCAAGAAGAGCAAGCATTCACTGAAAACTGCATGTCCATCTCCAGGTGAATATTACGAGGCTTTCAAAAAATATAAGAATAGCTTTGTCGTGACACTATCCGATAAGCTGAGCGGATCATATGGCAGTGCTATGACAGCCTATGAGATGATGAAGGAGAACTTCCCTGATTCATTTGTTCATATCTTCAATTCCAAATCCGCATCCGCCGCGCAATCGATGATCAGCCTTAAGATTAAGGAATTGTTGGATGCCAGCTACTCAAAAGAAGAGATTGTCGAGCTGACAACAGCCTATATTGAAAGACTTAAGACCATGTTCATTCTGGATTCTTATGAGCATTTGGCTAAGGCAGGAAGGCTAAGCCGTGTTAAAGCATCCTTTGCGACTTTTATGCACATATCTCCGATTATGGGTGCCACCAATGAAGGTGAGATAGATGATCTGGATAAAGTCAGAGGCAAGAAAAAAGCTTTCAACAGACTGGTTCAATTGATAGGAGAACATACTGTCGATTATGAAAACACAGTTTTGGGCATAACACATGTCAATGCCCTGGAAAAAGCGCAGGCGTTGAAGAAAGACATCCTGGAAAAATATCCATTCAAAGATATTATGATATTTGAAGCAAGAGGTATCAGCACAGTATACGCTGATGACGGTGGAATCGTTATAGCATTCTAAAAAGCATTAAAAAAAGTTCTCGACGAGAACTCAGACTGCTGACAAAGTCAAAAA
>DMAP01000228.1 GCA_003446975.1 Clostridiales bacterium
CAACTCAATCGCACGTTTTGTTGTCCTAAAAGATCCTTAAACTCCTCCATCATCAGTTTGTTATTGGTATCGATGTGATATTGCTCAGGTAACTTAAACTTTTGCTTGTTTGCTTCAAAATAAACAAAAACAGGTCCGGTTCCCGGATATTTTCTAGATATCTCAATGATTTTTGGTTTGATTGTTTTGTAGTCCATGTCTTTTTCAACTTTCAAGTAGAGTTCCTTGCTGTTGGATTCATTGAGCGATATAATTCTTTCAGCGATCAATTTAGGCACCTCATCATGGTTAAAGCTTAATCTGCCCTCTATGATAATCATATTGTCAACCTTGATTAAATGTTTGTATTTATCAAGAATTTTGGGGAACACAATAACCTCGACTTCACCGTAAAAATCCTCCAAGGAAATAAAGCACATAAGATGATTGTTTTTGGTGATTTTGTTTTGCAATTTCAATATAATGCCACCCATTTTCACGCGGGATCCATCATATATAAGATCGTTCGCGACACTGTCGTCTTCAATGTATTCCATTATCTGCGCCGAGTGCAGCGATGTCGAGCGATTGAGAATGTCTTCGTACTCATCCAACGGATGACCGCTAACATATATCCCCATCATCTCCTTCTCCATTGACAGTTTGATTCTGTTGTCGAATTCCTTCAACTCAGGCAATGATTCCGATTGGAAGGCGTTCTTTATTTTCTCGGTGTCAAACATGGAGACCTGGCCGGCAATAATATTTCTTCTATTGCGTTGGACACTATCTATAATATTTTCATATACAGCCATCAGTTGCGACCTTTTTGCTCCAAGAGAATCAAATGCGCCACATTTGATGAGTGATTCCACGAGTCTTTTATTTAAAAGGTTTGAGTCCATCTTTTCGCAAAAATCAGTGAAGCTGTCGAATCTGCCAACCTCATTTCTAATTCTTACGATATCATTCACAACAGAACTACCCACATTCTTAACGGCTGCCAATCCAAATCTGATGCTATTTTTACTGACTATGAATTTTGACTCGCTCTCATTTATGTCAGGTGGCAAAACTTCGATTCCCAGTCTTTTGCATTCTCTGATGTATAATGACACTGATCCTGTGCTACCCATGATGGAAGAAATCTGGGCCGCCATGAACTCCATCGGATAATAGGTTTTCAGCCAAGCCGTTTCATACGCCAATGCGGCATAAGCCGCTGAATGGGACTTGTTAAAGGCGTAATTGGCAAAATCTATCATCAAGTCGTAAATCTTGTTCGCTTCCTTTTCAGAAACGCCATTTCTAATCGCACCGGCAATCTCAATACGATTATTTGCATCCGTTTTCCCATGAATAAAATAATGTCTTTCCTCTTCCATCTCTTTCATTTTTTTCTTGCTCATTGCTCTTCTTACCAAATCAGATCTACCCAGCGAAAAGCCCCCGATGTCTCTGACGATCTGCATCACCTGCTCCTGATACACCATGCATCCATAAGTGACATCAAGGATTTTTTCCAATTTTGGATGGATATAATCAATTTTGGCGTCAGTGTTTTTGTTCTTTATGTAGGTTGGTATCTGCTGCATGGGACCAGGCCTGTATAATGCGTTTGCTGCAATTATATTCTCAAACTGATCAGGCTTCATTTCTTTTAAAATAGCTCTCATTCCAGTACTTTCAAACTGGAAAATACCTAGCGTTTCACCCTTTGAAAACATTTCAAAAACCTTCGGATCGTTGTATTCGGAGTTTTCAAAGTTTATATTTATTTGGAAGTTTCTGTTAATAAGATTTATGGCATCTCTAATGACTGTTAAAGTTCTGAGTGCCAGAAAATCCATTTTTAGCAATCCTAGCTCTTCAAGTTCATTCATATTGAACTGGGTGGTTAAAACATCTTTACTACGTGATAGAGGCACATGATCAGTGATAGGATCCTTTGATATCACAACACCTGCTGCATGGGTGGATGTGTGTCTAGGGAGTCCCTCAACCTTTCTTGCAATGTCTATCATTTCCTTGATTCTATCTTCTGACTCACAAATTTCTTTCAACTCTCTGCTTTTTTCCAAAGCATCTTTGATGGTTATTCCCAGTTCTACCGGTATTTTCTTTGCGATGTAATCAACCTCATTGTATGAAAAATTCATCGCTCTTCCAACATCCCTTACCGCACCTCTTGCCGCCATGGTACCAAAGGTCACTATCTGTGCTACTTTATCTGAACCATATTTATGAATAACATACTCTATAACTTCTTCTCTTCTTTCATAACAAAAATCAATATCAATATCAGGCATTGATATTCGTTCAGGATTAAGAAATCTCTCAAACAGCAAATCGAATTTCAGCGGGTCTATATCCGTTATCTTCAAAGCATAAGCCACAATACTACCAACCACAGATCCTCTTCCCGGACCAACCATGATTAGGTTTTGTTTGGCAAATCTAATGAAATCCCAAACGATTAAAAAATAGTCCACATATCCCATATTTTTGATGACTTGAAGTTCGTAATCCAATCTGTCTCGGATTTCAGTCGTCATATGTTGGTATCTTTCTACAATACCCACTTCACATAGGTGATGAAGATACTGATCATTTGTAAACTCCTCTGGGGATTTAAACTCGGGTAAATGAATCGTGTTGAAATCCAGTTCTACATTGCACCTCTGGGCTATGTTTACTGTGTTTTCGATTGCTTGCTCCAAATCAGGAAAAAGCATCATCATTTCACTGTAATTTTTTAGATAAAACTCATCTGAAGGAAATGACATCCGCTCTTCATCCTCGAGTGTTTTTCCTGTTTGAATACATAG
>DMAP01000326.1 GCA_003446975.1 Clostridiales bacterium
TACCCATACTAATTGGCGAGGAACCACAATTACTAAGTCGCATTATTCAAATTATCAATAGCTGGATTGGAGGGATATTTTATGGGAACAACAATACTTCTAGGTATTCTGGGAGGTCTGTTTAGTGGAGGATTAATTGTTGGTGTAATCGAAATTCTTCGTTATAGAAGAGAGTTATCTCGCTGGAAAAAAGAAGATCAAAAAATTGAACTTACTCTTATCCATGCAAACCAGAATTACCTTCGGTGGAAAACTGATAATCATTCTAGTGATGAAGAAAAAGTTAGGTTATATGAATCCGGGCTAATAGATAAGATCCGGGATTGGAAATTTTTTATTATGATTTCTTTTTCAAATCTCACTGATCAAGATATATTAGCCATTGGTCTGAATCTTGAGCACCCTCAACCTAAAATGGTGATGCCAAAGAAAGAAGATAAAAAGTACTTTTCTGGGTATAAAAATCAAGTAGTGCGAAGATATAATTTATTAACAAAGCAACTTATTGAAGATTTTGATTTACCCCTCGTAATTCCAGCTCGCGGAAAATCTGGTGTTGTGTTTGTTGGGGATTTTCAATATGATTATCCCAATTTGGTTGAAGATGTTCCAGCTAAATTAAGGTTTGTAATAAAGACAGATAATAGCACAAGTCAATCGTTAGACATCGAACCCAGCAATGATTTAATTTCTTATGGTGAAGAGATTGATATACCTGATGTCTCTAGCGATTTCCATTGGGTTGGATATTTAGATAAAAACGGTATTGAACACACTCCTCTTCCTTTTTAATTATCAGTCAATATTGCAGGGTTGTCATTTCACTGGCCGTTCGGAAACCTATCTTAATAGAAGCTTAAAGGTATTAATAAAAATTAGGTTTTGTAAATTAGAAAATTGCTAAAATTAGAACAATGGTCTAACATTATATGGAACCGTATATCATGCTATATTTTCTTGTTATAGAGATTATTTGCAGTATATTTCCTAGTTAGGCTGTCAAACAGTTGTAAACAGAACTTTTTGCTCATTATAATTGTAATATGGAGAAATGTATGCCTAAAACTATAACCGTCTTGCGTATCTTAGTTGCTTCACCATCTGATCTAGACGAAGAGCGTAAGTTGCTTGAGGGTGTCATCCAAGAGTTGAATCTTACATGGCCCCAACAGTTGGGTATTTCTTTAGAGCTGATCAAGTGGGAAACTCATGCGTTTCCAGGTGCTGGCACTGATCCGCAAGATGTTATTAATCATCAACTGCCTCGAGACTACGACATTTTGCTCTTCATGCTGTGGACACGGATAGGTACTCCAACGCCACGGGCTCAATCTGGCACTCTTGAAGAATTCGAAAATGCTTATGAGAGATGGCGCAGCAATCCGAAGTTACTTCGCTTGATGATTTACTTCAAGAACACTCCCTTATCACCTGATAATATCGATCCTGATCAATTGCGGCTTTTACATGAGTTTCGCAAATCGCTTGGTGATAGGGGTATTCTTTATTCCACATTCACTGGAGGAGAAGAGTTCTCTCAGCTACTTCGCATTCACCTAAGCAAACAAGTTCAAGATTTCTTAAAGGATAACAACATTGGAGAAATGCGACCCACCGAGCCAGTTTCAACAACAGAGACCACCCAGTCATTGGAAGAAAGTCATGATGAAATTCTCGAGGATGAAGGCTTCCTTGACCTTATTGAGACAACAGTAAACGCATCGGAAAGAGCTACTGAAGTAATGAAACATATCACTGATGCTTTCGAACAACTGACTGCTGGAACTGCGCAAAGCACCCTCGACACGAAATCAATTACAGGAGACGACAATTCCAAGTTCGCCGCATACAAACGCATTACTAATAGGCAAGCCGAGAATATGACTGACTTCGTCGCACGTCTGCAACCAGAAATACCTATTCTTGGGGATGCTCTTTCCGATGCTCTAGATGCTTATGGGCGCACGATGGTTCTCCTGCCCGAATTCGGTAAAAACACTGAGGGCCAGTCGCAATTACAAAATGCATTGTCGACAGCAAGCACCCTTAGAATTACAATGGTTGCGTCTAAGGAAAGCATGGAGCGGTTTAGGTCGAATCTTGCAGGTTTACCTAGAATCACCACTCAATTCAACCATGCTAAGCGTGACATCCTGCATGTTCTCGATACATTGCTTTCCACTTATGATCGTGGATTAAATTTGTTGGGAGAAATAGAAATGACAGGTAAAAGTGTTCTTGAATCCTGGCAATCTGATGGTACTTCTCCAACAAAGTGACTAACTTAGGATGAGAGGCAGCCTAACAAAACGTGCACTCGACGCTGGGGATTCTGCGGCGTTTTCAAGTATTTTTTTTGGCTTCGAGTTTTCTCTGCTCCCAAACAGAGTCCACGCCCGCCTTAACGTAAGTAACACACACCGCAATATTTTAATAGAATGATTTTATTCCCGAGTTGAAATAAAGCCATCATTCGCTTGGTTGAAGGTTTACTGGGGAAGAAACCCAACACAGGCGAATTCTTCCGGGTGTAAAGCATCATAAAAATGCCTCTTACTTGAGCTTTTCAACAAA
>DMAP01000038.1 GCA_003446975.1 Clostridiales bacterium
ATTAAATCGCTCAACGATCTATGAAAGAAGCCAGGAAACGGAAGCCCACGCTAAGCGGATGACCTTTTTTGCAAAAAAGATCGGTGAGCGATTTAATTTTTCCAGTGTTGAGATGGACAATATGGAGATTTTTGCGGCACTCCATGATTTAGGGAAGATAGGTATTGACGGCAGCATACTAAATAAACCGGACAAGCTGAGCGAGGAGGAATGGATCGAGATGAAGAAACACCCTGAAATTGGTTATCGTATTGCGATGGCTTCACCTGAACTTGCTTCCATAGCTGAGTTCATCTTGACCCATCATGAGCGATGGGATGGTACAGGCTATCCATTGGGACTCAAGGGATCGGAAATACCACGCCACTCACGGATACTTGCGGTGGTGGATGCCTATGATGCAATGACGGTTGACAGAGTGTACAGAAAAGCCCTGAATAAAGAAGAGGCGATGAATGAGCTAATCGCCAATAAAGGCACACAATTTGACCCTCAGATAGTGGATGTGTTTATCGAAATACTGGATGCTCATGAGGAAAATCTATAATCCCAGCTTTTTGATACGATATTGGAGGGTCTGACGTGGAATATTTAAAATCTCAGCTGCTTTGGAGATATTGTTTTCGGTGTTTTCCAAAGCAGCTTTTATAATTTTTTGTTCCGTTTTTTCAAGAATCTCGCTTAAAGAGCCGATTGCATCGAGAGAGATGCTGTCACTTTTATTCTTTGCGATTTTAAACTGGAAAGGAAGATGCTCTTCCCTGATAATATCGATGTCAAAAAGGCTGGCAATGCCCTCTATGGTATGCTGAAGCTCCCGTACATTGCCCGGCCAATCATAGTTCATAAATATAGCCATCACATTGCTGGACAGATTTCTGATGAACTTATTCTTTTCCTTGTTGTATTTCTCAATGAAAAAGTCCACAAGAACCGGAATATCTTCTTTTCTATCCTTCAACTCAGGAACAATAATGGATATGACATTTAAACGATAGAAAAGATCCTTGCGGAGCTGTCCTGTTGACAAAATATCCTCAATGTCTGAGTTGAAGGCTGCTATGATCCTCACATTCACATCGATGGTATTGGATGCACCGACTCGTCTGATGTTGTGGTTTTGCAATGCGCGTAGTAACTTTGCCTGCAAATCCAGTGGCATGGAGTTTATCTCATCCAGGAATAATGTTCCGCCATGAGCCAATTCAAACAATCCCGGCCTGTTTTCCGCACCGGTGAAGCTTCCCTTGACAGAACCGAACAGGATGCTCTCCAAGAGATTCGCGGGGAGAGCGGCACAGTTTTGGGCGATAAAGGGCTTGTTTTTTCGATTGCTGGCATTATGGATCGCCTGTACGAACAGCTCTTTTCCAGTGCCCGTCCGTCCGCCTATCAAAACAGGAGAATCCGTCTGCGATGCCTTGAAGGCCAATGTCTTTAACTTGAGCATCTCTTTTGATTGGCCAATAATATCCACAAAAGTGTATTTCGCATCAGTTACAATATCCTTTACATGAGACTGGGGTTTGTAAAGCTCACTCTGCAGATTGATAATTTTCTCTGAAAGTTCTTTAACCTGTGTGATGTTTTTAGATACTTCCACTGCGCCGATCATTTTATTGTTAGCCTTGATAGGAAAAGAGGAATTGACAGTTGAGATATTGTCACCCTTATAGTTGATAAACACCTGCTCCTTATTGATGATGGTGCTCCTGGTCTCCATGGATTGAAGCAGGGTGCTGGTTTCGTGTGTCAATGATGGGTATATTTCTAGAATATGTCGCCCAAGGGCAGTTTTACCCTCGATACTGTCCACTATCCTGGCGGATTTGTTATAGTAAATAATCCTGCCCTTCTCATCGATGATTTGAATGCCCTCGTCAATATAATCCAAAATATTCAGTATTGATTCATAATATTTTTCATCCATGCAAACCTCCGTGCCGATATTTCGGCACCTTTCAATTGGTTGTTATTTCCAGTTTGTTGACTGTTTCCGCTTCCATCCCCAGGGTCATTTTATACTCAAGGTAAATTTTGCCTTTTCCCGATGAATCGATACCACATTCCACCTTAGTTGTGCTGACATTTATTGCGAAAGTGCCATATTCGGTAATATAGCTGCTGGTTGATTTTTCGCCTTCTTGAAATTCCAGGAAGGCTGAAACCTGAATACCTTTTCTTTTCATAACCAGCTTTTTATCTCCATCAGAGATGAGTCTTGTGACAGAGCCTTCCATCCCTGATATTTCTGACTCCGTGTATTCAAAGCAGTATTGGCCTTCATCCATGAAGAAACGACCCTCGGTTGTTAGTTCCGTTACCAGGGGGGTCTCGTTCTTTGGTGTTTGCGTGCTGACTACTTTTATTCTAATATCTCTCATTTTAACACTCCTTTTTTGTATTTTACCACAGCGCCGGTCAAAAAAAAAGAAAATTTGACAAAAATTAGGCAATTTACTGCCTGAAATTAGGCACACATGATGAACCTGAGTGTCAGCTGGCGGTGAAAGTGTTGCGAATACAAGTCTACATCATTTTAATAATCTGGATCATATATGGCACGCTAATTGCAAACAATATCAGTGAGGCACTTAGGCATTTTAGTCAGGATTATTATATTCAAATACGGTAGTGTAAAGTAACGTATGAAAA
>DMAP01000436.1 GCA_003446975.1 Clostridiales bacterium
CAAAGCGCTCCTATGGGTTCGCTTAAGGTGTTTCTGAATTGGGTTCCGACAGTTTCGGTCAACCATTTTTGAGTGGCAAGACTCTGGCTGCATAGTATCTCGATGAACTTGAAGTCAGGCTCTATTGTTGTGCCGTCAAGGCCAGCTCTTCTACCGGCGAAATAAGTCTGTATGATGTGAAGTTCAACTGAGTCAAACATCATTGATGTATCTCCTGCTAAGTAGGTTGTTAACTGACTCTTGAGAACACTGAGTGTTGGCCTATAGTCCTCGGGAACCTCAGAGGGACTCAGATTGAGGAAATATCTCAGCTTTTCCTCAAGGCCAGCTGCTGCTGGTATTGTTGAGCTGATTTCCGTGTTGGCTGCATTCCATGCGCCTCCTGCAACCAAGGTATTGCCTCCAAGCGCTGCATTTTTTTCTATCAGAATGACTGATGCGCCGTTTTCAACAGCGCTTACTGCTGCTGACATACCTGCACCGCCGCCGCCAATTATAATAACATCAGCAGTCTTTGTGATTTTAGATCCTGGTGTGGAATCAATTTTTTTGGCTCTAAGTGCGGCAACATCACCGCCAGCCAGATCAACACATGAAGCAACACCATTTACCAGCATGATGCTTGTGAAGGTCGCTCCTGCCACCGTATCGACAGCAAGTGACTGATGCTCAATAATCTTTGCCGGAATCCTCTCAATAGCCGGATCAGCAAGACCAGCGGTTTCAGTGTGTTCAATGATCTGTATGGATTCAATTCTGTTATCGCTGAAAGTGACTGACATTTTAATGGGTCCGTTGTGACCTGCCGTCTCAAAATCGTAGGTACCAGCATTATAGTTCTTTTGAGGAGCGGGTTGTGTCGTAGTTTGAGGTGGTGCGGTGGTTGTCGGTTGAGGGGGTGGACTTGTGCAAGCATTTGCAGTTAACATGATCATGATGATGAAGAATAAAACTGCGAGTTTCTTTGAGTGTCTACTTTTCATATTCTGTTCCTCCTAAAATTTTCTTGGATGAAAACTATATCGAGGCTAAACACTAATTATATTATACAGCATTGTTAATATATTTTCAATCTGGCTGCATATTATCACACTCTTTAAGCATCACAAAGTTATGAAATAATAAACATTCACATATGACCCAACGCAAAAAAACCTCCAACAGAAGGTTAAAACACCAGGTGGCGGTTGTTGATTGTTTGCCACAATGGTGCTAGACTGAAAGGGTATAGTGTATCAAGAGTAATTATTGATAAGGAGTACGGTATGAAAAAGGTTTTGATCATTGAAGCGAGCAGTCGAAAAGGTTTTTCGAGTGAAATTGCCA
Source organism: Clostridiales bacterium (assembly GCA_003446975.1). GTDB lineage: Bacteria > Bacillota > Clostridia > Tissierellales > Dethiosulfatibacteraceae > 38-11. Next base: position 1,327 of record DMAP01000436.1, read on the forward strand.
TGCAAATAAAGGAAGAGATGAGCCAGAAAGCCGAAATGGAGGTCATCCATCTGAGAGATTATCACATTGCGCGGTGCAAGGGATGCTGCGCCTGTCTGTCCCTTGGGAGCGCAGCCTGTCCCTTGAGAGAGGATGACGTGAAACTTATATTGGAGAAAATGGTCCATTCCGACGGTGCAATATTTGTTACACCGAATTACTCCTTATCGGTACCTGGCATCCTGAAGGATCTGTTTGACCGTCTGGCCTTTGTTTTTCACCGCCCCAGATTGTTTGGAAAGGCTTGCCTGCCTGTTGTTGTCCAAGGTGTTTATGGCGGGAATAAGGTGGCCAAATATATCAATGAGGCAATGGGTTTTTGGGGGATGAATAGCGTTAAAGGTGCAATTCTCTCCGGTGGGATCTACCCGCAAAGGGAATTGAAAAATGATGTCAGAGAGAAGAACAACAGAGCGCTCATGAAGGCTTTGGATAAATTCTCAGACAGACTTCATGATGACAAGCCGGCGCAGCCGACTTTTTTTAAAATGATGATTTTCAGGATGACCCGCTCTTCAATGAAATATTTTGATGAGGCGTTGGAACCTGACAAGAAATATTTTGAGGTAAAAGGCTGGCTCGAATCAGATTATTATTATGATGTGGACATCAACCCAATCAAAAGAATGGTCGGGAAATTTTTTGACATAATGGTAAGAAGAATGGCTCGTTCCAATCATTGACAACACACCCTATCTGGTTTAGAATTTTATCAAATAATATGATTCAAACTTGGGGGTATTTCATGATTTACGATGTTGTGATTGTTGGCGGTGGGATTGCAGGATTGACAGCCGGTGCCTTTATCAGCAAGGAAGGCCATAAGGTTTTGCTATGCGAAAAGGAAAAATGGATAGGCGGCTTGGTCAATTCTTTTGATTATAAAGGCTTCCGTTTTGACGGTGGCATTAGAGCCATGGAGAACTCCGGAGTATTGTTGCCTATGGTCAAAGGGTTGGGTTTGGATATAGAAATCAATAAAAGCTATGTATCTGTCGGTATGGAAGATGAGGTTGTCAATGTTGAAACCAAGGATAGCTTGGCCGACTATCAGAAGATGCTTGAAAACCAGTTCCCCGAAAACAAGGAAGATGTCACGAAAATCATAAGCGAGATCAAGATTATCATGAAGTACATGGATGTGTTGTACGGTATTGATAATCCATTGTTCATGGATCTGAAAAAGGACAGAAAATATCTTTTCAAAACATTATTGCCATGGCTTTTCAAGTATCTTAGAACCATCAGAAAGATCATCAAACTGGATCAACCTATAGAGGAGTATCTGAAGCAGTTTTCCGACAACCCCAGTCTGATCAATATGATTGATCAGCATTTCTTTAAAGAGACTCCAGCCTTTTTTGCCTTGAGTTACTTCAGTCTCTATCTTGATTACCAGTACCCGAAAGGTGGTACAGGCACATTGACCGAGAAGTTGGCTGAGTTCATTTTAGCAAACCAAGGCATCATTCTCAAAGAAACAACTATCCAATCTATCGATCCGGAAAAGAAAGAGGTGTTTGACGCCAATGGCAATGCTTATGGTTACAAGCAGCTGATTTGGGCTGCAGACCTGAAGTGCCTTTATGATATATTGAGGATCGATTCAATCAAAGACAAAACAATCCAAAAAAATATTCTGGACCGCAAAGTGTTGCTGAAAGACAAAATAGGTGGCGATTCCGTGTACACCCTCTATCTGACAGTAGATTTGCCACCAGAGCATTTCAAGAAAATCTCCAATCCCCATTTCTTCTACACACCCTATAAGGACGGATTGTACAATATCATAATTGATGAGATAATAGATGACAATGCTCAAAATTCAGTAAAGCGTTACGTCACCGACAAGGCCAGATTGATGGCATGGATTGAAAGATATTACAGACTGACTACCTATGAGATTTCGATTCCTGTTCTCAGGGATCCAAGCTTGGCGCCAGAGGGAAAGACAGGTTTGATCATCAGCACACTTTTTGAACACTCGCTTGTCAAGCATATCAATGAAATGGGCTGGTACGAAGAGTTCAAGGCATTCAGCGAAAGACTGATCATTGATGTGCTTCATAGCACAATATATAAGGGAATCAAGGAAAAAACCATAGACAATTTCTCCTCAACTCCCTTGACCCTTGAAAGAATAACAGGCAATACCGACGGAGGTATCACCGGATGGGCATTCACCAACAGACCCATACCGGCTGTCAGTTCCATGCCAAAAGTGACAGATTCTGTTTTAACACCTATACCAAATATTTATCAGGCCGGACAATGGACCTATAGTCCGGCGGGTTTGCCCATATCCATTATGACAGGCAAGATAGCGGCGGACAAGGTCAACAAATGCCTATGATCGCAATCCAGTCAGATGCATGGTGATATCATAGATTTTTTTACCTAATTCACGGTCCAAAGCATGTTTGGCCGGCTTCTCCTCGATGGTCAAATGGAAGAATTTCCCGCTTATATTCATCATCTCCGGGTCCGCTGCCAGATAGTAGATGGCTTCGCCGGATATGACCGGATTCTTGAGGCTATGCCAGGTGACGTTATGCAGAAAACACCTGTAGAGCCAGCCGTTGTTGCTGCCTATGTTGGTTCTCACATCGCCTGGGTGCAATGCATTGATGGTTACACCAGAACCTTTCAGCTCATCAGCCAGTTCCCAAACCGTCATCAACTGGGCGGTTTTGGATGCTCCATAGCTCCTAAGTCCTGTGTAAAATCTTTTTTTCCAGTCCAGATCGTTGATATCAAGCCCATTGAAACGATGACCTTCTGAATTCACCTGAATGATGCGAGCGGGTGCGCTTTCCTTCATTCGGTCAATGAGTAGCTTGGTGAACAAAAATGACGCCAGGTGATTGACGCAAAAGACCAGCTCATGACCCTCCTTCGTTTCCACTCTGGTGGTTGAGTGGAGTCCTGCACTGTTAATCAGCACATGTATTTCTTTATGGTTTGCAAGGATTTCCTCAGCGGCTTTTCTAACATCGGACAGGATGCTGAAATCCGCAACGACAATATCAATATTGACAGACCACTTTTTCTGTATCTCTTCTCTAATGGCTTTTGCCTTTTCTTCGTTCCTGCAAACCATTATGATATCAGCCTTGCCTTGCGCAAGCTTTTTAAGAGCCTCAAGTCCAACACCCGAAGTAGCACCGGTTATGACACAGACCTTTCCAGCCATTGAAGTGGTACTTTTCTTTTGCTCGGCTTTTTTGTTTTTCATGAAGATTAATTCCTCAGGCCACTCGAATTGCATGATCCACCTCATCCTAACCGAATTTTTTTCGCATGAATTTTCTGTAGGTTTTTTTAAAATAGGGAATTCCATTGAAAATATCACCCCAAAGATCATAATAATCCCTTTGTCCGATGATTCTGCCATCCTCGTGAAGGGTTAGCTTTGTAGCACCATACATGGGTGTGCTGGGATATTTATTGAATGACATGGTCATGGTCCAATCCATGATGATGAAATTGCCACTTTGGGAAATGGAGTGGATATCCATATGCAGCTCCTGACATCTCTCGGTAAGACGTTCACACATGGCGATAAATTCTGTCTTGCCCTCGATTCTCTGGATGGAATCCTGGAAAACAATGTCATCGTGATAATAGGGATAGATATGGGACCAATCAGGTTTTCCTTTGGTATTGTAGGTCTGGGACCAGAGCTCCAGAACGCTTTCCACGTTCAATACCCTTAAATTATTTTCATGGTCACTGTAAGGCTTTATGGTTTCATTCATTCCTGTCACCTCTCTGTTATCAGTAGACTAAAATAGTGTATCTCTTTAATTTATTATATGTCCTATTATAAGAATAATCTACTGTTAATCTGAATCGTTAAAAAAATAATCAGTATTCTTTAAAGTTGAAAACATATTTGTTTATTCTAAAACGTCTTTCTTATATATTAAATATACAGAAACAAAGGTTTTCATCCCATAGGCTTGTATTTGAATCATACTGTATCATTTCACAGACACCCACTTTATTGGTCGATATCGATATATTCACACTTCAACACATATTGTTGGTGCATTTGCCCTGATTCTCACAAGTTTCCTTATAACGCTCTTCTTATAGTGTGTCTGATATGTTAGAATTGATTCATAACACTTGATCTGTTTGTTATCATTTGAGAGGAGGATTTAGATGCATGCGATAGAAAAAATATTGGCTAGAAACAGTGGCAGACAAAAGGTGGAGTCAGGTGAAATAGTAATGGCTAAGGTTGACTTTGCGGAAATCAATGACTTGTATCTCCAGACTGTTTATTCATTCTATGAAATGGAAGGCGAGAAGGTTTGGGACAAGGATAGAGCTGCGTTTGTCTTCGATCACTATGCACCTGCACCAACCATAGCATCAGCACAGATTCACAAGGAAATGAGAGAGTTTGCCAAGGAGCAAGACTTGACCTACCATTTTGATGTCAACGCAGGGGTATGTCATCAGGTCATGCCTGAAGCTGGTCTAGTGTATCCAGGGATGATATTGGTAGCCACTGATTCCCACACAACCACCCATGGAGCTTTTGGTGCGCTTGGAACGGGTGTGGGGGCCACAGACATGGCAACCATACTGATGACAGGGGAGCTGTGGTTCAGAGTACCCGAGGTGATAGAGGTCAGAATCGATGGCATTCCAAAACAAGGCGTTATGCCCAAGGATGTTGTCTTATTGATATTAGGAAAACTAAAGGCGGATGGTGCGGTCTACAAAGCCATTGATTTTACAGGGACATACGTCGAACAGCTGGGTGTGGCCGGCAGGATGGTCATCTGCAATATGGCTGTAGAAATGGGCGCAAAAACCACCTATATGCAACCCAATGAGGAGGTCTTGGAATATGTCGCGAAAAGAGCAGTGAGACCTTATGATGTAGTCCGGACTGATGCAGGATATGTGTATAGCGAAACTTATCATTTTGACGTCACAGACCTTGAGCCTCAGGTTGCAGCACCATCAAGCGTGGACAATGTCTTTAACCTAGATGACGTGGAAAAAGTCAGAATAGATCAAGCCTTTGTTGGAACCTGCACCGGGGGAAGGTTGGAAGATATTGAGGTTGCTGCTGACATACTTAGAGGTAAAAAAATAGCCAAATGGGTGAGATTATTGGTGATCCCCGCATCGACCGAGGTCATGCAGGAGAGTATTAGAAATGGGTATCTTCAGGAATTGATGGATGCTGGAGCTACTATATCCACCCCGGGTTGCGGTCCTTGTCTCAGTGCCCATGAGGGTGTTATTGCATCAGGAGAGGTTTGTGTCTCCACCTCAAACAGAAATTTCCCCGGAAGGATGGGCAGCACGGATTCGAAGATATATCTGGCATCACCAGCAACTGTTGCCGCATCAGCATTGACAGGCTATCTGACTAATCCGATAAAAAAGGGGGATCAATAATATGGAAACCAGAATAACAGGAAAAGTGATTGTATTGGGCAACAACATTGATACAGACCAGATTTATCCTGGAAGATTTCTCGAAATCACTGATCCCAAAGAGATAGGCAAAAGATGCCTGAGCGGTGTCAGCCCTGAAATAGCCGAAAAATTTCAAAAGGGTGATATCATAGTTGCCGGAACAAATTTCGGCTGCGGATCAAGCAGGGAACATGCTGCAATTGCAATCATCAATATGGGTGCTAGCGTGGTGCTGGCAGACTCATTTGCCAGGATATTCTTTAGAAATTCAATCAATCTGGGACTTCCCCTAATCACTTGCAAGGGAATCAGCTCGAAGGTCAAGGATGGTCAGCTGATCGAACTGGATATTGAGGCGGGAGAATTGACTGTAAAAGAGACTAGAGAAATTCTAAAAACTGACAAGTTGGGCGACTATGCCATGAGTATATTGGAAGCCGGTGGCATCAAACCCCTTATGCGGGAAAAGATGAGAAAGCTTAGAGAAAGAAATAAGGCACATTTAGATAAATAAACAAGATAGTTGGAGGATTATAAAATGGACTATAATCAAATGGCATTGGACTTGCACAAAAGACTGATGGGTAAAATCACCGTCAATAGCAAAGTACCGGTAAAAAACAAGGAAGACTTATCAGTTGCCTATACACCAGGTGTGGCTGAGCCTTGCAGAGAAATACACAAGGATATCAACAAGGTTTATGACTACACATCAAAGTCGAATCTGATTGCTGTTGTATCAGATGGGACAGCAGTTTTGGGTCTTGGTGACATAGGGGCCTCAGCGTCCATTCCTGTCATGGAAGGAAAATGCGTATTGTTTAAGGAGTTTGGGAATGTGGATGCTTTTCCTATATGTCTAGACACAAAGGATCCCGATGAGATAGTCAGAATAGTTAAAATGATGGAACCCGTATTTGGTGGCATCAATCTAGAAGATATTGCAGCACCAAGATGCTTTGAAATAGAAGAGAAACTAAAGAAAGTCATGAATATTCCCGTTTTCCATAATGATCAGCATGGTACGGCTATTGTTACAACAGCAGCTGTTATCAATGCCTTGAAACTGGCAGACAAAAAAATCGAGGATGTCGTCGCAGTCATCAACGGTTCAGGAGCAGCTGGCAATTCTATCGCAAAGCTTTTGATAAGCCTTGGGATTAAAGATATCCTGATGTGTGACAGGACTGGTATAATCAGTAGAAACA
>DMAP01000208.1 GCA_003446975.1 Clostridiales bacterium
ATGGCATCGAATTGGAGAAAAGATTCAGGACCGGACCATTAAAGCTTCTTGGCGATGGCTCCCTGGGCGGAAGAACCGCTCTGCTTCATGACCCGTATCATGATGATACATCTAAGAAAGGAATATCAGCTTTTTCTCAGGAACAACTTGATGAATTTGTAAGTCATGCTCATCAAAATAGAATGCCAGTGGCAGTTCATGCCATAGGTGACAGAATGATAGACATGGCTATTGATGCCATTGATAAATCTAGAAAGTCCAATAAGATTAAGAAAAGCATCTATATGAGAGATGGAATTGTACATTGTCAGATAACGACTGATGCAATGCTGGACAGATTTAGAGCATTGGAGCTTATTGCTTATATACAGCCGGTTTTCACAACGAGTGACTGGAAGATAGCAGTTGAGAGAGTAGGGGGTGAGCGGGCTGCCACCTCATATAGTTGGAAGACCATGATTGACAAAGGAATTCATATTGCCATGGGAACTGATGCACCAGTTGAAAGTCCCAATCCTTTTGAAAACATATATGCAGCTGTCACAAGAAAAGATTTTAACGGTCAACCGCCTCTAGGATGGATGCCGGAGCAAAGGATTTCAGTAGAAGAAGCCATCAGAGCCTATACCGATTATCCTGCATACGCCAGTGGAGAAGAGAAGGAAAAGGGAACCTTGGAAAAAGGAAAACTTGCAGATTTGATTGTAATCAACAAAGATATTTTTACTCTGGAACCTGATGAGATTAAAAAAGTTTTCGTCATTATGACGATGATAGATGGGGAAATCGTTTATTCTAGAAAAACAAATATATAAACACAAATATAAATAAATAGTTCGTGTATAAACGAACTATTTATTTATAAAATCCGATTTTAACATGAAAAAACGTTGACAGAAGCTTTTTTTTTTTGTATTATGTTACTACATTAAATTAGCTGAAGGAGTTATTANNATGACTGATTCTGTCAAAAGAGTTTATGTGGAAAAAAAGCCTGGATTTGATGTTGAGGGACAGAAATTGATGAATGACCTTATCAACAATCTTAACATATCAAATGTCACCAAGGTTAGAATCATCAACAGATATGATGTGTCAAATATCTCAGACGATATATTCTATAAAAGCATTTTTAGCGTTTTTTCTGAAAGTAATCAGGATTTTGCGTATATAGATGAAATTGAATTAGGGAAGTTTGCCTTCGGGATTGAGTATTTACCCGGTCAATTTGACCAAAGGGCTGATTCTGCTTCCCAATGTGTGCAAATATTGAGTTCTGGAGACAGACCTCTGATTAAGTATACCAAAATCATTGATATATATGGGGATATAGAAGTTGACGATCTTACGAAAATTAAAAGCTACTACATTAATCCGGTGGATTCACGAGAGGCAAGTCTCCAAATGCCGATATCTCTAGAAGAGATATATCCTGAAGCACCGGATATTGATATTATTGATGACTTTATTCAACTGACTGATGATGATATTGAATTGCTTAGACTTGACAAGGGATATGCCATGAGTCATAAGGATTTGGTTTTCTGCCAGAACTATTTTAGGGATACAGAGAACAGGAATCCTACAGTAACAGAGCTTAAAGTTATTGATACCTACTGGTCGGACCATTGCAGACATACGACATTCCTGACAAAATTCAATCAGATTAGATTTGAAAAGGGAAGCATTGCTGAAGCGATTAGAAAATCCTATCAAGATTATCTGGATATAAGAGACATGGTTTACGAGAATCAACCCAAAGATCAATGCCTCATGGATATAGCGGTACTGGGTATGAAACATCTTAGGAAAATCGGCAAGCTCGATGATTTGGAAGAATCTGATGAAATCAACGCCTGCTCCATAGAGACGGATGTGATTATCAACGACATAGCGGAGAAGTGGCTTATCATGTTTAAGAATGAGACCCACAATCATCCCACTGAGATTGAACCCTTTGGAGGAGCGGCTACTTGCTTGGGAGGGGCCATAAGAGACCCGTTATCCGGCAGATCCTATGTCTACCAAGCCATGCGGATAACAGGAAGCGGTGATCCAACGCAAAGCATAGAGAATACTAGTCCAGGCAAACTACCTCAAAGAAAAATAACAACTGAGGCAGCGCATGGTTATAGCTCATATGGCAATCAAATTGGACTGGCGACAGGCAAGGTAGAGGAGATTTACCATGTAGGCTATACGGCAAAAAGGATGGAAGTAGGTGCTGTGATTGCGGCAGTCCCCAAAGAGAATGTAATCAGAGACAAACCGGTTCATGGAGATCTCATTATACTTGTGGGTGGAAGAACAGGCCGAGACGGTTGTGGTGGCGCTACAGGATCATCAAAAGAGCATGATGAGGAATCCATCATTCTTTGTGGATCGGAAGTCCAAAAAGGAAACCCGCCAGAAGAAAGAAAAATACAGCGGTTTTTCAGAAATAAAGAACTCAGCAGATTAATCAAAAAGTGCAATGATTTTGGAGCGGGTGGTGTGGCGGTAGCAATTGGAGAACTGGCAGACAGCCTTGAAATCGATTTGGATCAGGTGCCCAAAAAGTATGAAGGGCTTGATGGGACGGAATTGGCGATATCGGAATCTCAAGAGAGAATGGCTGTTGTGCTGAACCCGAATGATGTGGATAGATTTGTGAATATCGCTGAATCAGAGAATCTAGAAACGGCAGTCGTAGCAAAAGTGACAGATACCGGACGACTGATCATGAAATGGCGGGGTAAAGAGATTCTTAATATTTAAAGGGCTTTTCTTGACACCAATGGTGTTATGGAAGAATGCAACATTTTAGTCAAACAGCCTTCTGCGTATGATTATAATTCAATTTATAACAAAAAAAGCAACAAACCCTATGATTTGGCGAGGAAATGGATAGAGAATCTAAGTGATTT
>DMAP01000331.1 GCA_003446975.1 Clostridiales bacterium
AAGCACAAATATGCAATGGAAATTTCATCGAAGGAATAATGGTGCAAGATGGGGGAAAAATCGTTGCGGTCTGTGTTTTCTCTATCATTGACAGGATGAAGGATGTGATGCAGATGGCATATCTGGAGACTGAAAATGATAACAAGGCAATTGAAGAGTTGATTGCTTACGGTCCAAAACTCGCAAGGAAGAACGGCATTTCAAAATTGTTGGCAGGACTTAATATTCATGTCAATTATGGATTGGGTTTTCTGGCAAGCCACTTTGATACCAATCAGAGTTTGGGTAGTTCCTACAATCCAGAATACTACATAGAATTACTGCGTCCGAGATCCACTGAGGAGATAACACTGATTAGTTATTTGACAAGTATGGACAAATTTGATTTTCATCTGGAGGATCGACTGGTTGAAAGGATTTTAAGAGAATATACTGTCAGAAAAGCTGACTTTTGGCATCTGGAGAAAGAAGCAAAAATCTATACAGATATCAATAATAAGGCATTTAAAAACCATCGATTCTATTATGAACGAAAAGTCGAAGAGGATCTTGAACTTTTCAAGGAGTTCAAAATACTCTTAAAGGCGGAAAATTTGCTGTTTCTGGAACATGACCATGAACCGATTGGTTTTATGTTATGGTATCCTGATTTTAATCAATTGTTGGCTGAGGGTGAGTCCATAGGTCTGAAAACCCTGATTAAAAACAAGTTTTATCCTAAATTAATCAATACGTTTAAAATTGTTGAAATTGGAATCATCCCTGAGTATCAGAAAACCGGAGCCGTGTTTTCCTTATTTCATGCGTGTGATTTATTGACTAGAGGTAAGTACGATTTTTGTGAGTCAGGTTGGGTTCTGGAGGATAATACATCTTCAACGGGACTCGGAGTAAGATGGGCGCAGGCAGAGTACAAACAATATAAAGTATTTATGATCAATGTTTAAGGATGTGCTTATTTGAAAATGGATACTAATTGTATAATAAGCTCAGAAGGATTTCAAACATTCGAACATCCGGATGACATTCCTGAATCGTGGGATGACATTGCAGGTGGAAACATTTTTCTTCTAAGAGAATCACTATCAGTACTTCACAATACAAATCCGTGTCAGCAAAAATATCATTTTAATCAACTTGATAAGATTATTTTTGTGACCTACAGACTTAGGATTAATATTTTTGCTTTTAGTGAGCGTATGAATTTAAATAAAACTGTTACAGTTGTTGGCGTTCCTTTGTCAGTTGCATACAAAGGCTATGCCTGCAAACCGGAAAACCTCGACTTGCTATCACGAAGATTGAATTCTTTGGGCAGATTATGCATTGTTTTGAATGGGGAAGAAGATTTGATGCTGATCAAAGGATACACCCTTTCGGAATACGTTATGGACATCCGATGGAACAGCATGTCAGACTATATTGACGCCTTAAGAAGCCATTATCGATATAGAGTACTTAAGAGCCTGAGAAAATTTGAGCTTCTTCAAGTTGAAGAGTTGAAATCAAATCATGATTTTTCAGATGAGCTATATGCATATTATCTAGAGGTATTTAATAAGTCTCAACATAAACTGGAAAAGCTGACAATCGAATTTTTTAGAACTTATCCTTCTAAAATTTTCGTTATTTATGACAACAATCATTCCATTGGATTTATTCAATTGAAAAAACAAGGAGACGAGTTGGTTTTTATGTTTTGTGGGTTTGACCACCATAAAAATCTGTCAAGGGATTTGTATTTCAATTTGCTCTTATTTATTGTTCGAATGGGTATTGATAGCAAGTGTAAAACCATTCGATTTGGTCAAACCACAGAAGAGTCAAAAGCTAAGATTGGCGCTGTTGAAAGGCGAAAATCACTGTATATAGCCAGTAATAGCAAAGCACTTAGGTTTTTGGGAAGAATGATGATTAATGCGGTCTCATACAGAGGATATCAAATCAAACATAATGTTTTCAAAACAGGGATGTGTGATAAATGAAAATATTATTGGTCAAATGTCATAAAAAAACCATCTATTCCTATCTGCAACCTATCATTACCGAACCCCTCGAGTTGGAGTATATCTCAACATTACTAAACGAAAAGCATATAAACCACATGATACTGGATCGTCTGCTCGACGGGGATAACTTCAGGGATGCATGTGAACGCTACAACCCGGATGTTTTGATGCTTTCAGGCTATATCACAGCAGTTGGGACAATCCTGTCCTACAGTGACTATGCCAAGGGATTAAATCCAAAGGTTAAAATTATTGTTGGGGGCTCTCACGCAGAAATCAATTTTGAAGATTTCTTTTCTCCTAACATTGACATAGTAGTACATCAAAGTGGGTTATCAGTTATTGAGGAAATATTGAACTGCTTTCAGGATGACAAAATCGATTACACATCACTGAAAACCGTAAAAGGAATAGCCTATCAATTCAATCAAATCTGGAATGTCAATGATAAATCAGTTTTAGATTCATATGATATGCCAATACCGGATAGAAGTTATTTTAATCGACATAAATCGAAAACGAGATATATGTTTTATCCGGAAATCGCAATTCTTAAGACATCAATATCGTGCCCCTATCAATGTGAGTTCTGCTACTGCAGAAAAATTAATCAGGGCATATATTTGACAAGAAAGATGAGCGACATCATAAAGGAAATAAAATATATCCCTGTCGAATATATATGGATCGTCGACGATACATTTCTGATCGATCGTTTTAGGGCAATGGCGTTTATCGAGTCAATCAAGACCTATGGAATCAATAAAAAATTCATAGCTTATAGCCGTGTCGATTTCATAGCTGAGAATCCTGACATTATTAAAGAACTAAGGGATATAGGACTTATTGAACTTATTGTAGGCATTGAGGACATCAGTAATAAAAAGCTGGAGTCATATCATAAAGGTACCACTGAGAATGCCAATGAAAAAACAATTCAGGTGCTTGGAGACAACAACATTAGATTGACAGCGCTGTTTATTGCAGGAATAGATTTCAGAAAAGCTGATTTCAATAATATGAAAAAATGGATCCGGTCAAAGAAGATTGATAGCTATACTGTCTCTATTTTCACTCCTATGAAGGGAACGGACATATATAATCTATACAAAGATGATATCAAGACAAGAGAATTAAGTCGATTTGATTTCTTGCATCTGGTGATGGAACCTATACATATGAGCCGATTGAGATTCTATTTAAATTTTTATTCTTTATATGCTGACCAAGTTTTTCGGAGTAGGTATATACGGCGATTTATTCTCAGATCTTGGTTTGGATGGCTTAATAATTTTGATGACGAGAGGAAAATATGACAACGAGTCGAAGAATATGGAACTTTTGGTCTAAGCATTATGAGGATCTGTGGGTCCAAGAGCTATCTCTTGTGCCAACAAGAGACAATGTTATCAGTGAGCTGGAAGCAATTATTAAAGACAAAGGCAAATCCTATAGCATCCTAGATATTGGGTGCGGAACAGGTCAGCTCTTAAACGAACTGACTCAGGTTTTTAGTGATTATAAGATCAAATTCTCCGGTTTGGATTTTTCGGAAGGGATGATAATTGAAGCTAAAAAAAAGAATCCCGCTATTACGTTTCATCGCATGAATGTGGAAGATCTTGAAGCTGTAACAGAAAAATACGACATCGTCATATGCAC
>DMAP01000080.1 GCA_003446975.1 Clostridiales bacterium
TAATATGCCAGCGTCGCCAAAAATCGGTAATTGAATCAGCGATGTAAGGATATCTGAAGTTTTCTGGAAACTGAAAGCCGAAAATGCTTCCCAAGCCAATGGCCATATCGCTATATCCTGAAAAATCATAATAGATTTGAAGCATATAGGCGACTGCGGTTAACCAATATAGCAAAACATCCGGTTGAGCTGTTCCGATTACTTCATTGGCCAGGACACCAAAGCTATTGGCAAATATGACCTTTTTTGACAACCCAATGATAAATCGGACAATACCACCATACACCTTTTCGAAGCTGTGTTTACGATTGAGTAAATCTGAGCTGACGTCTTCATATCTGACGATAGGTCCTGCTATCAGTTGAGGAAATAAAGAAACGTAGGTTCCTAATCCTAAAAAGCTTTTCTGTGCTTTCGCTTTTCCCCTGTAGACGTCTATCGTATAGTTCATGGTTTGAAATGTGAAAAAGCTTATACCAATCGGTAAGGGAATTTTCAGCAATGGAATATCTGTTGATAACAAGCTATTTATGGTTTGTAAAATAAAATCACTGTACTTGAAAAATGACAATAGACCGACATTCATAACAATAGAGGAGATAAGGGCGATCTTTGCCTTTCTTTTCCCATAATGCGCATCTATTACACAGCTATGGTAGTAATCAATTAGGATAGATAACAGCAGCAAAAAAACATAAATAGGTTCTCCGATAAAATAGAAGACTATGCTGCTTGCAAATAGTGTCTTATTCTTATGCTGGTCCGGTGTTAAAAAATAGCCCACCATTACGATGGGCATGAAATAAAATAGAAATTGGATGCTTGAAAAAACCATGTTTTAATTTATATGCCCATAATCTGATGAAAGGCATCCTGAAGGGCTTCACTACCTTCATTGTCCATGATCAGGACAATATAGTTGTGAGCACTGTCAACTATGATGTTATCATCTTCCACGCCTACACAAATCCATTTTCTTCCGTCAACATTCTCCTTGATGTCTTTCTTGATTGTTTCCAGATTGTCAGTATTGTCTACTTTAACCAACACGACTGAATGGGCTTGCGCCGACATCATCGGCTCTGAGGCAAGGGCTTCTTCAAACTCGAAATTTGTGACTCCCAACATGTAAGCCATGTTCTCTTCATTTACAGCTGTCTTGACCAGTTTAGGCCATTCCATTTCTGATTTAGCATACATCTCATCGATGATCTCCTCAAGTGTCATATCAATGTTTGCTGTGGTATCCTCCGATACCTCTGTCTGATTCTGGCAACCAATCAAGGTAATGATCATCATCGCCATCAGGATTACTGCTACTAATTTTTTCATTTTTGTTTCCTTTCTTTCTAGTATATTTAAAACACATAAGTGAGTAGACGATATACTAAAATAAAAGTTCCATTTTTTGACATCTTCTCTTAATACTTAAATAAAAATGTAAGCGGTTTCATAAAAACTCTTAAAACATGATGAAATACCAACAATACAAGTAAATTACGTATTTCTAACATTGACAATTTGTTACTCAGCAATCATAAAATGATGGTTAAAATATGTGAAACCATTGCAAATAAACGATTTTATTCATTTACTACCAATTATTGACTTAATTGAGTATAGAGCAATTCCTTGACAAGATGATTGAGCAATTGTATAATTAATTATATTTGAAAACGGTTTCAGGAGAACTCATGAGAATAACAATAAACCATGTAGCTAAGAAAGCAGGAGTGTCTATAGCAACGGTGTCAAGGGTCCTCAACGGCACAGCAAATGTCGATGCATTAAAGAGGCTGCGCGTTGAGGAAGCTGTTCAAACGCTGGGATTCCGTCCTAATTCTATAGCCAGAAGTCTGTCTAGAAAGAAATCCAATACAATAGGGTTGATCGTACCAACTATCGTGAACCCTTTTTTCAATACTATCGCGGAATCAGTTGAGAAAAGAGCAAGTGAGAAAGGGTATAAGATAATTTTATGTAACTCTAATAATGATGCATTAAACGAGAAAAAATATATAGAAAGTTTACTTCAGAATCAGATAGACGCATTTGTAATAATCAGCGATAACAAAATCGACCAGAACTTTAATGTACCTGTGGTCTTTCTTGACAGATACAGCGCAGTAATTGGCAATAGTCATCCAATCATTCGATCAGATCACTATAAAGGCGGTGTGATGGCAATCGAGCACTTGATCAAAAAAGGATGCAAAAAGATCGCTTATATTGGCAAAGAGAAAATAAACCCGCAAAAGTACGAGCGTATAGATGGTTTTTTGGACACAATGGAAGAAAACAAGTTCCAACCAATCATTCAATTCAGCGAATACAATTATGAAGCGGGGTTGGAAGCTGCAAAATTGTTGCTTGATAAACACAATGACCTGGATGGGATATTTGCAGGAAATGATCTGATAGCCTATGCAGTTATGAAGGAAGCATTCAATAGAGGCATCTCTATTCCTAAAAATCTGAAGCTTGTGGGATATGACAATATTATGTTTAGTGAACTAATAACGCCCAGCTTGACAACCATTGAACAACCAGTTGAAAATTTGGGGAAATTGGCTGTGGATGTCATCGTAGATATTCTAAATGATAAACGCATTATGAAGAATGATATGGTCTTACCTGTCAAACTTATTGAACGAGATACGACAAAATAGCAAGGGAGGGATGCTTTTTGAAAAAGATTGCTGTCATTGGGAGTATTAATGTTGATATGGTTGTCAAATCAAATAGACGTCCTATGAGTGGAGAAACCATATTCGGCGAGGACTTTTCCATACATCCAGGTGGCAAGGGTGCCAATCAAGCTGTGGCAATTGCCAGGTTGGGTGGCGATGTGAAAATGCTTGGCTGTGTTGGAGACGATTTATATGGGCAAGAGATGATCAAAAATCTTAGAGGAAATGGCGTAGATGCAGATCATGTGAAACGGATGGAGGGAGTCACAACAGGTATTGCCAGCATAAATGTAGCGGAAAATGACAATAGCATTATCGTTGTCAAAGGCGCAAATAATTTTGTAGATCGAGCATATATCGATAGCGTAATCAATGAAATCATAGAAGTTGATTTTGTATTGCTTCAATATGAAATACCGATGGATACTGTTGAATATGTGATTGAAATATGTCGTGAAAAACAGATAAAGGTGATAGTCAATCCTGCACCATACCAAACCACCAGGCCTGATATGATTGAAAGGATTGATTTTATCATACCCAATGAACACGAAGCATCAAAGATGTTTGATAATACTGGTGACATTGACCACATTCTCAAGAAGCATCCTGGCAAAATGATAGTCACGTTGGGGCATAACGGTGCCGCTTATAATGATGGTAATTCAATTGTCTATATACCAGCAATGGATGATGTTGCTGTCGTCGATACTACAGGAGCTGGCGATACTTTCGTGGGGGCTTTTACCAAGAGATTGGCAGATGGAGGTGATAAAAAAACGGCAATAATGTTTGCACAGGTTGCCAGTGGCCTTTCAATTGAGAAATTTGGTGCACAGGAAGGAATGCCATCAATGGCTGAGGTAATGGAAAGACAATCAACAGGGTTCTTGGGTTCAGGTGGAGTTTGAGACGCCATCTGAACCTTAGAAACCGTNNTCCAGGGACTCTACAGTGCTTATCTACCACTAATAGAAGTGGGAGTCTTAGCACTGTAGAGTCATCGGAGAAAAATTTAGTAGAAGGAGATAGCAAATGAAAAAGAATGGAATTCTTAATGGGGACATATCGAGTGTATTAGGATATATGAGACACACCGACATCATTACAATTGTGGATTGCGGATTCCCTATTCCAGATGGCGTCAAATGCATTGACTTGTCAGTAAGGTTTGGATTGCCTTCATTTCTTGATGTTTTAGAAGAAATTTGTTTGGACTTGGAAATAGAAAAAGTTAGATTTGCAAACGAGATTAAAAATCTCAACCCAGGAACTCTTGACAAGGCGGTCAAGATTTTGTCGGGTCAGGATATTGAGTTTATTCCACATACAGAGTTCAAGGAGCTTTCAGCGAAGTCGAAAGCTATTATCCGTACTGGTGAAGCGACTCCATACGCCAATGTTATTTTACAATCAGGTTGTACTTTCAAGGTATAAAAATACCTTTAAGTTAAAATTAGGAGGAAATTCAATGAAAAGAACGATTGCTTTATTTATTGTTGTCATGATGTTAGGGTCTGTTGTGATAGGGTGTTCTCCAACAGGTCAAACCACACAAGCTCCGAAGACAGATGATATTCCTGTTCTGACAGTTATGAACTGGAAGGGATATGGGTCCGATGCAGACTATTCTGCCAAGGTTTTTGAAGAAATGTACAACTGTAAAGTTGAACATGTTTATTTCACCTCATTGGAAGAGATGCTGACCATGTTGAGAACAGGCGGACTAGGAACAATCGACGCATTGCTGCCTAATTCAAACGTGTTGTTGCAAGCCATTCAAGAAGGATTGATACAACCTATTGACACATCAAAAATGGAAAATTACAATGATCTGAGAGAGGATTTGAGAAATTTTGATGACGCAATAGATGAAAATGGAGATGTTTATGGCATTCCATGGGCATGGGGGACTACTTCTCTTGGTTACAACACTGACCTGATTGATGAGGAGATTACCTCATGGAAAGCGTTATGGGATGATAAATATGCTGGGAAGGTGGCCTATTTTGATGACTATAACACAGCTATATTAACGGCAGCGTTGTATCTGGAAGAAGAAGATCCATACAACCCTGATCTTGCAAAAATCGAAGAAGCCCTGCTGGATCTGAAAGCGAATACCAGAACCTATTGGTCAAGCTACGATGATTTCTTGAAGCCATTCAGCGCTGGAGAGATTGTTATAGGGAATATGTGGGTAGGGTTAGCCAGCACCATATATCGAAGCGGGGATCCTGTGAATTATATCTACCCTGTTGAAGGGGCAGTCGGTTGGTCTGACTTCTGGGCGATAGCCAAAGATGCACCCAACTATGAGTTGGCGCTCAAATGGGTTGATTTTATGAGCGGAGTACAGTTTCAGACAGATTTTGCCAATGATCCATACGGAGCAATACCGTCTAACACAAAAGTATTGAATTCGTTGAGCGATGAGTTGAAAATGGCATTCTTCATTTACCCAGAACCTCCCACTAACCTGGTTATGCAAGCCTCACAGGATGAAGCCACCAAACAGGCTTGGTTGGAAGTCTGGAATAACGTTAAATCAAAATAACACTAAGTTTTTCACATAATATAAAAGGTGTTGCCTTGAAAAGGCAACACCGCTTTCCATTAACAATAAAGATTTAAAGAGGTAATTAAATGGTCAACCACAAAAAAAAGATAGGAAAAGGTGCAGCATTATTATTACCCTCATCNNTATTCTTTAGTTTTTTACAAGGGAATATTGGTATAGATGGCCAAATACAGGGATACACAATCAATAACTTCATCAGAATGTTTACGACTATGACATTCACAAGACTGATGTTTAAATCCCTTGGTATCGGTATTCTTGTCACGCTGATCTGTATAGTCATATCCTATCCCGCAGCTTGGGGGATTGCCAAGGTTGTTGATTCAAAACATAAAAATTTGTTGATGTNNATCATGGTTATATTTCAGGCTAAAGGGCTTGTAATGACTTTTCTAGGATTTTTAAATCTAGCCAATCCGTCTACCTCGATATTGTACTCTAATTTAGCGGTTATAATTGTATTGGTGTATGAGTATCTGCCCTATATGATATTGAGCCTTTACACATCCATTGAAGGGATTGATGACAACATGATCCATGCATCACAATCTTTAGGTGGAAGCAAATGGGAGACATTCAAGAATATAGTTTTCCCTATGAGTATTCCTGGATTATTGTCAGGGATTCTTTTGGTGTTAGTACCTGTTACGGGCAGTTTTGTTGAGCCTACACTTGTGGGTGGACCCAATGGAATGATGGTAGGTTCTTTAATCAACTCCCAATTCACTGTTGTTTTAAATATGGGCTATGGGGCAGCCTTATCATTTGTCTTCCTGATAGTACTGAGTATTATCATGGCAATTGTCAGGAAATCAATCAGCGTTGCGAACAAAACGATTGGAGGCATGGACGAATGAGAGATAGAAAGTTTAATTTTTTTATCAAGATATGGCTTTGCCTTACA
>DMAP01000083.1 GCA_003446975.1 Clostridiales bacterium
AACCAGGGATAGGATTCATGTTTGTCATACCTGTTATTGAATGCTATGGATCCAAAGAAGGATGTAACGTTGACTAAAATCAATAATTGATTGAATAAAAAAACAGCCTTTAGGGGCTGTTTTCATTTTTTGACTATGACAGTTTGTGTATAACTGTTCCAATCAATGTCGAATCCGAAAGCTTCCAAGACTGCTCTGATGGGAAGGTAAGTCCGATCATTCTTAATGATTGATATAGTGTCATTCAGTACTAACTCGTCATTTACAAAGATATATGGTTTCCCAATGGGAATTCTAACAGTTGTGCCATTTAGTTCAGCTATTGCTGTACTGGTTTCAGGTATCCAATTGACAGTTGCACCAAAATACTCCATTGTGATCCTAAAGGGTACCTGAGTTCTGTTATTGCTATCGACGAATGGGTAACCATATCGCTCATCATATTGTATATATTCTTCAAATACAGTGACATTCACAACGCCATTCAATGGTGTCGAAATCGTCGTGGCATTTAATAGGGTCTCATTCATCTTTGATAAGTTCAACAGATTGATTAGCTCTATATATAGTTTGCTGTTAGTACGTTGATAAAGCTTGTTTAGCAATAATTCATAAGGGACAGCGGATAAGGGTCTGTTTTCTGTGTGAATTATGTGGGTTAGACTTATTTGCTCATCAGTCAACATAAAATGATCATGTCTCAATCTCCCGGTTTGATCAGGGATGGGGTCATTGAAGGTTGCGTCGACATGATACCAATAGCCGTCCACATATACCATATTCCAGATATGACCTTCTCCAACATCGCCAATGATGAGCCTCGCAGGCACATTGAGTGCATTTGCCATTCGATGGAACAACAGAGCATAGCCATGGCAGACCGCAGTACCTCTGTAAAGAATGTCGTAATGGGTTCTATATGTCAGGCTTTCATCATATGTGGCATTCAATACGATCCAGTCATGGATAGCCTTGATTTTTTCATGCACAGTCATTTCCGGCGTGATGATCCGGGACAGGATTTCCTTTATCTTTTGATCGGCATATTCTTCTTGGGATTTGGTCAACAGGTGTCTGGTGTTGAAAGTTATGTCAAGTTTCCCTTCATAACCACTATATCCCCATTGAAGATATTCAATCGTGTATTTTAAATATTCATCTTGATTAATGATGTCTTTAAGGACGGCTTCCAAGTTAGTTGAGTTTCCTGTGTATCTGATGCTGATTGATGTCTCTCTAGCTCTGAGACTGTTCAATATCATGCTTTGCAAGGTTTCTATCGAGTCGGTTTGTCCGCTATAACCAAAAGCTAAACTGAATTGTGACATCAATAAGGTTATGACAATGAGTACGATAAGGAGAAATCTTTTCATTCAATACCTCTATCCTTATATCTTAATATTTATACATACAGTAAGGCTTAACATAAAAAAATATTAAAAACGGTAGCCTTGCAATCATAGCTCATGCCTTAGAACAATGGCTTTGCGTATCAATCTTTCGATAGATTTGCCTTTTTCATTATTTAATATATAGTTGCAGATGTGATATTGATTGGATTCTATCAATAATTTAAATAAATGTCAAATTATTATAATGGCAATCCTTTTATGATATAATAATTTCAAGAGAGGTATTAGTATGAAATTGCCAACAGATATATACGAAATAATGGATCGATTGAATGGGTATGGTTATGAGGCTTTTCTTGTCGGTGGTGCGGTGAGGAACATACTGTTAAATCTGGAAGTGAAGGATTATGATATCACCACCAATGCCAAACCCTCTGAACTTGTGGGATTATTTAAAAAAACAATTCTGACAGGTGTCAGATTTGGGACTGTAACAGTTGTCATTAATTCCAGAAGCTATGAGATCACAACCTATAGAAGAGATTATGAGTATTTGGACAGCAGAAGGCCTTCTGTGGTCAGATTTTCTGATGAGTTGGAAGAGGATTTGACCAGAAGAGATTTTACGATTAACGCCATCTGTATGGATAAGGAAGGCAACGTGATTGATCCGCTTAATGGCATGGAAGATATTAACAATCGAATTATCAGGGCAATTGGAAATCCTGATACCCGCTTCAAGGAAGATGCGTTGAGAATGATGCGGGCAATACGCCTGATGTCAGAAATTGAGTTCACGATCGATGAAAACACTTTAAGTTCCATAACAGCCAATGCCTCCAGCATTAGTTACATTAGCGCTGAAAGAATACAAAATGAACTCAACAAGATTCTATTGTCACGAAAACCATCTCTTGGTCTGTTTAAAATGATGGAAACTGGAATGCTTGGAACGATTATACCGGAAATAATCCCGTGTGTGGGTTTTCAGCAATTCAGCAGTTATCACGATCAAGATGTCTTTAGTCATACCATGATTGTATTGGACAACACCTCTCCAAAATTGGAGATAAGGCTTGCCGCGTTGTTTCATGACATAGATAAGCCTAATTGTCTGACCATTGACGAAAATGGCGAGGGGCATTTCTATGGGCATCATATTGAATCAGCGAGAATAAGCAAAGAAGTACTGAAGAGACTTAAATATTCAAATGATGTTATAGAAAAAGTCTACCGTTTAATAAGGTATCATCCTCTGAAAGAGATCAATATTGGCGATAAAGGTGTTAAGCGATTTATTAATAAGGTAGGCAAGGATAATCTGGAAGATATGTTCAATCTGAATTATGCGGATATCATGGGCAAATCAACATACAAAGGCATAGCCAAATTAAAAAATATGGAAGAGCGAACCCAACAGATTATCAACAGACACGAACCACTCAATCTTAAAGACCTTGAAATAAAAGGCAAAGATATCAAGGAGCTGGGTATACACGAAGGACCTTTAATAGGTGAAATATTAGACCGGCTTATGACTTTGGTGTTTGACAATCCTGAAGACAACAACAGGGAAAAACTGATTCAATACGTAAAAGAAATGATGAAAGAGAACCCTCTCGATTGACGAGAGGGTTATTTAGTGTCATGTGTTTAATTTGCTAAAACCTCAGTCCATATACGGTAGTAGAGTTGGAGAGAGTCGCCCAAGTCTCTGAACATTTCTGTCCTATCCAGGATATCATCAGAAGGATTGAATCCTGGATTATCAAAAAGGAATTCCTCAACTTCATTGATAGCTTCTGTGTGGACAGTAGAGTACCAGACATAGTCAATGTTCAATAGTGTGCTTTCTTTATCAGTCAGAAAATTGATGAACATTTCCGCTTCCTTTTTGTTGGAAACCGTTTTGGGAATAAACATTGCATCTACCC
>DMAP01000180.1 GCA_003446975.1 Clostridiales bacterium
ATGTCATTTACCAACCGATTGACGCCTAAGGATATGCCAGTCATGGAGTTGCCTATGAGCATACCGGATATTGGTATGAAATATCTCGGACTGAACCATGGACGCAAACCGATTACAATTATGATGAAATACAACAAACAGGTAACAGTACCGGTGACCATGGAGATGGCTATAATTTTCTTTAATCTGTTTGAGATTTTGACATTCACACGTTTATATATATTATTGATGGCAAATATTTCCATAATTGTTAAGACCAATAAAGTCAAAATCCAGCTTTCGTTATCAAATAAGTATACCAGTACATAACCTGTTAATATAAGTTGAAGAGTCATTCTGACTGATGATATGAGAATTTCTCGTTCTCTCCGTATTCCTCTGATTTTGACAAATGCCAATAATATCAGTATAAAAATATAAGCGGCTGCCAATTGCCAAATTTGAAGTTCAATTACATTATTGTTCATTTTTGACCTCCTGACCGACAACTCTTCCTTTGTCTATTCGGATAATGATATCAGC
Source organism: Clostridiales bacterium (assembly GCA_003446975.1). Classification (GTDB taxonomy): domain Bacteria; phylum Bacillota; class Clostridia; order Tissierellales; family Dethiosulfatibacteraceae; genus 38-11. The sequence continues at coordinate 523 of DMAP01000180.1, forward strand.
ATAATCGTCTGCGATTTGATTTGAATGTGTGACCATGATGACAGACTTGGCATTTTTCCTACATTGGATTACAAGATTCTCTATAATGATCTTTTCAGTCTCTTTATCCAGGGATGCTGAGGGCTCATCCAATAGAAAAACATCAGGATTCAATAATAGGACCCTTGCTAATGCCAACCGCTGCTTTTCACCACCTGACAGGTTATCCACTGAATCATCCAACACCTTGTCAAGGCGAGCGGAAATCAGCGACGATTTAAGCTTATCATCATTTACCATAGGTTTTTCTGAAAATTTCAAGCCTATCAATAGGTTATCCCGGATTGAACCATTGTATATTGCTGGATTCTGGGGGAGCATGACCACCTGTCTTCTAAGATCAATTGAGTCTAGTGCTTCAAGTGGTGAATCATGATAGAGAATTTCTCCTGAGTCCGGACTGATCATTTTATTCAGCAGTTTCAGCAGTGTGGTTTTACCGCCACCGCTTTCGCCTGTGATGCAGACTATTTTATTCTTAGGTATTGTTATAGCTTCAATATTTATGATATCTTTGTATAAGACATTATGAAATAGATACATAATAACCTCCCTAACCATGTTAAACGAACAATTACTTTAATATATCAAAATTCTTTCCATTAGACAACATACTGAACAAACATTCAAAAGCATGTTATAATACTCTTATATGCATACGTCAATTATATGGAGTAATTTGTGGATAATGATAGTCATAAGAAACCAAGTAAAAAAATCGACTCGTTGTTTGATCTGAAACCGGATAAGGAGTCATTGAAATTCCTGATTGTTTATTTAAGCTTTGGGTTCGCTTGGATTTTGTTTTCGGATAGTGTCTTGGAATGGATGATAGACGATATGCAGGTCATTATGAAGGTTCAAACCTACAAAGGATGGCTCTATGTTCTGGTGACAGGAGTTATCTTTTATATGATCATCAGAAGCAAACTGATCATGATCGAAAATAACAACCAATCTCTAGCAGCCAGTGAACAACGCTATCGATTGGTAGTCGAGGGCTCAAATGATGGTATCTGGGACTGGGATTTGATTAGTGGTGAATATTTTTTTTCAATTATAACAAAACCGATTTTCGGATATACTGAGGATGATTTTGACAATAGCATGGAATCTTGGCAAAGCATCTATCACCCAGAGGATTGGTCAAAAACGGAACTGTATATCCGAAATTTCTTGACCTCTAATCAAGTATTCTACGAAAACACATTCAGGCTTAGATGTAATAGTGGAGAATATCGTTGGATATTAAGCAAGGGAAAACTCTTACGGGACAAAGATAACAAACCTGTGAGAATGACTGGATCCCATACGGATATAACCGAAAAAAAACTTATGGAAGACAAGGTAAACAAACTTGCATATTACGATTTGCTGACACAGTTGCCCAATAGATTTAGGATAGAAGAAACATGTAAAGAAAAAATCACTTTCTATGAGTCTGGACATAGACACGAAAAGTTTTCATTTATTCTCATTGATATAGACAATTTTAAACATATTAATGATACCATGGGCCATAAGATTGGAGATCAGTTAGTTTTGCACATAAAAGACATACTGTCTAATATAGTTAAACCACCCGACATTTTAGCAAGAACTGGTGGCGATGAATTTACACTAATAGTCGATGAGACACACAATGGAGATAGAACTTTCCATTTAATGGATGATATCATGAATGAAGTCAGAAAACCCTGGTTTATCAATGATTATGATATTTTCATATCAGTCAGTGCCGGCATCGCTTTTTTTCCTGATCATGGCATCAATTTTGAGGAGATATCAAAAAATGCAGACATAGCTATGACGCATATCAAAGAATCTGCAAAGGATGGTTATACCATTTATCAGCCGAGCTTGGTCGAAAAAACCTGGCAGCGGATGCTTACGATTAGTAAATTACGCAATGCAATTGAGAAACAGGAGTTTTTTCTCAATTATCAACCGATTTTTGACTTAGCGGAGCACAGGCTTGTTGGCGTGGAGGCATTGATTAGATGGAAAGATGGGGAAGGCAACATTGTTTATCCGGGTGATTTCATACCTTTATCAGAGGAAACTGGTCTGATAGAAGCTATTAGTGACTGGGTGCTGCAATCGGTATGTACACAACTGAATGAATGGGAGACTTTTAAATTAAAGGATTTTAGGGTCGCAATAAATCTGTCGGGTCGTGTCTTGACAGGTGATAATTTTTTGGAAAGCATTAAAAATACACTTGGATTTTGTGATAAAGTGTTTAATCAAATCGAATTTGAAATCACCGAGACAGCAGTCATCAGCGATTTTGAGAAAGCCATCAAGGCATTGAAAAACTTAAAAAAACTTGGCATAAAAATATCACTGGATGACTTTGGAACAGGGTACTCGTCCCTAACCTATCTGAGTAAGCTGCCCCTTGATTCTATCAAGATAGACAGAGATTTCATCAAGCATATCCTATCAGAACCTGCGGAGGAGTTCATGTTTAAATCAATTGTTGATTTAGCCCATGATCTGGGTTTAAAAGTCATAATCGAGGGTGTTGAGACTGAGGATCAGCTGAAGTTTGTCAAGAAAAACGGTTGTGATATGGCACAAGGCTATTATCTTGGAAAGCCGGGACCCACATCCGAGATAGAGAGAATATTAAAACAGTTGATTTAGCATTATGTACTTGAATACATCACTGGAAATTTGGAGGAATTATGGAAAAGAAAAACGTTGGAATTTTATTGTTCAAAGATGTAGAGACGCTTGATTTTGCAGGACCTTTCGAGGTTTTTTCTGTAACAGGTCAACGATCAGGAGAGGGTAACTTCAATGTGTTTACCATAGCAAAGGACAAGAGTCCTGTGTTGGCTATCAATGGACTTAGCATCAATCCTCATTATACGATGGATGATTGTCCACATATGGATATACTGGTTATACCTGGAGGATATGGCACAAGAGCCTTGTTGAATGAGCAATATTATATCAATTGGGTTCTGGATAAATCAAAAGAAGCTGAACTTGTTCTATCAGTATGCACTGGATCATTGCTGCTGGCAAAAGCGGGACTGCTGACAGGCCTTAAAGCCACTACACATCATCAGTGTTTGGATCTTCTTGCTGGTCTGGATCCCAGCATTCGTATCAAAAGAGAAAGATTTGCCGACAATGGTCACATAATGACAGCGGCAGGCATAGCAGCAGGTATAGATATGTCCTTGTATGTGGTGGGAAAACTTGTAGGAAATGCAGTGGCGGAAGAGACAGCCAAGCATATGGAATACCCTTATTGGGATATTGAAATTTTCGAATAATAAACTAATAAAAAAGTTGGTTAAAACAAAAAATTAAAGTTGATTTACACTTGTTAATATGATAATATCTAAATTGCAAGTTACGCCGAAGTGGTGGAATTGGCAGACGCGCTGGACTCAAAATCCAGTGTAGGCAACTACGTGTGGGTTCGAGTCCCACCTTCGGCACCAGCTATATGCACAAAGCCCTGATTCATTTTATCAGGGCTTTCTCATTTTTTGGCGTTTTTTCTAACAGAACTATCAATTTTCCTAATTTTTCCGCAGCGTCATTTTGGTCTTCTTTGAATAAATGTGTATATATATCCAAAGTTAGAGTTCAATTACTGGTAAAATATATGAATCGACTAATTTGCACAATTAATATTTGGGAAATTATATATATTGACAATGCGTAAAATTAGACCTATAATAGACCATGCAGTCTAGACCTAATGGTCTATAATTTTA
>DMAP01000277.1 GCA_003446975.1 Clostridiales bacterium
CGACAGGCGGCATTATTCGTCAATCAAGCCACAGAATTCGACGCTATAATAAAGGTGCTGAAAGATAACAAAGAAGCTGATGCCAAAAGTATCATCAGCATTATGGCTTTAGGCGCAAAAAAAGGAACTGATATTATGATAACGGCTGAAGGTCCGGATGCAGAAAAAGCAATAGAGGCTTTGGTTAAGCTATTGGATTCATTTACAGACTAACCTTTTATAAAATCTATAACTTTCTTTTGATCAAGTATTATTTTTGATATTCTATCCGCATTATGTCTTATGTAGTTTTTTTCGATATCAAGAAAATTATCCCTGATAATCTTGATGTTCTTATTTTTTAGATATTCTTCCTGATCTCCATCCATCAGTACCTGGATGGCATTTTTCTGTTGATATATCTCTCTAACTTTGTCATCAACTTTTTCATCATTGACAATGATGTAGTCTAATCTGAGATTTTTTCCATGCAAATACAATGCTTCAACGTGATCTGATACATTGTATCCATCTGTTTCTCCCGGTTGAGTCATCAGATTGCATATATAATAAACCTTCGCCCGGGATGAACCAATCATTTTGGATACATTTCTCACCAATAGATTAGGAATCACGCTCGTATATAGGCTACCTGGTCCGATTATGATAACATCCGCATCTTCTATCGACCTAATTGTCTCGTCTAAAGGATCGCATGACTCAGGTACTAGAGATATTTTTTTAATCCGGTCATTAGTCTTGCTGACATATTCAGGGATTGTATCTTCTCCAAATATTGACAACCCACTCTCCAATTCAGCTACAAGATTGGTGTCTGTTAATGTCATCGGGAGTACTTGACCCTTGATTCTAAATATATTGGACACTTCTTTTATTGCGTGCTCAAAATCACCATGAATCTCATTCATAGCCGCTATGAAAAGATTTCCGAAGCTTTGCCCTTTCAAGTACCCTTCTTTGAATCTGTGCTGCATCAATTGTTCCAGTATTGGCGGTGCGTCAGCCAGGGAAATGATACAGTTTCTGATATCACCAGGAGGCAGCATTCCCAAATCTTCCCTTAAAGCGCCTGAACCACCGCCATTATCTGCGACAGTGACAATTGCAGTGATATTTTCGGTATAGGATTTCAGCCCTCTGAGAACAATGGAAAGTCCTGTTCCACCACCAAAAATTACAACATTCTTACCTTTTCTTTTCATTAACTTGCTCCTGACAACAGTCTCCATTGATATCGCCGTGTCTGTAATAAGTGTTTTCTTCATGGAAATTCTTATTGGCAAGCTGAAATCCAAAAGATTTGTAAAAGTCAATTACAGCCTGTGTGTTCTCATTCAGTTTCACATAGACCCCCTGAGCGCCCGAATCAGATGCCTTTCTCACTAGAAGCCTGACGGCCAGATCCCTTATCTTATCTGCCTGATCTGTTTCATCGACACTTATTCCAACAATCACAAACAATCCTGACTTCATCTCAAGTCTTCCAAGACAAACAGGTTTATTGTTGTCATAAATCACTAGATTGTAGCTGAAAATATTTCTGAAATCGGCGTTTGAGAACTCCTCTTTGAATCTGTTCCTCAAAAGATTAACGTCTTGATTTTTATCGTCGTGTCTATAAAATTTATTATGGATCATAATTCCTCCTATATGAAAATGACTATTGATTATCACGTTGGATTGTGATATATTTAACACGAAGTTATAATTAAAGTTTTCTGAGCTCAAGGGATTTCTGAGAGCAAGGTTTAAATGTGTTTAATTTATAATTTGTTCAATCATTTTATAATTTTAACATACAAATCATTTTTCATCTACAAATGTTTTGTAATTTAACCTTGCTCGCAAACGGGCAAGTTTTTTATTGGGGGTATAAGTCATGAATCGAATAGGTGTCATAGGAATTGTAATTGAGGATATGTCACAAGTCCATCAGATCAATGAAATACTTCACGAACACAGCCACATAATAATTGGACGGATGGGAATACCATACAAAACGAGAAATATCAGTGTGATATCGGTCATCGTAGATGGTACGAACGATTTGATAGGAAGTCTCACAGGCAAACTGGGAGCGATAAAAGGTGTAACTGTCAAAAGTGCTTTGACAAAAAAAACATATATGGATCAACTGGAGGATTAAGATGAAAAAAAGAATTATAGCTTTGATTTTATTGGTAGCTGTTTTGGCGACAACTACCTCATGCTTTCAAAAGCAACCCGCAGAAAAGACAAACGTTGTAGTGGCAGGTCTCAGGGGGCCTACTTCCATGGGAATGATCAGGTTATTTGAGGATCAATCACTCAACAGCGACTCCTACTCTGTTGAATACATCGCCGAAAGCGCACCGGATGCTTTGACCGCCAAAATTCTGAACAATGAGATACAAATAGCAGCCGTCCCCACAAATCTTGCTTCTATTCTATACAACAGAACAGAGGGTGAGATTCAATTTTTAGCCTTGAATACATTGGGCGTCATCCATGTCGTTGGCACCTTGGACATCCAAGAATTGTCCGATCTTAAAGGTGAAACCCTCCATATCAGCGGAAAAGGCGCCACACCCGATTATGCGGTCAATTACCTGCTGCAATCCTTGGGTTTAAGCGATGATGTGGAACTGGTCTTCTATGCTGATCATGCGACTTTGGCTCAGGCAGTCATCGCAGGAGATGCTAAAGCCGCCGTTTTGCCACAACCCTTCGTTACACAAGTCATCATGCAGTCTGACCAAATACGACTTCTTGTGGACTTGAACCATGAATGGGAAAAGGCAACTCAAGGATCTAGTGTTCTGTCAATGGGTTGCCTGATAGTCAATAAGGAATTTGCAAAAAACAACAAGGACTTCATATTAGAATTCTTGCAGCAATATGAAAGCTCTGTAAACTGGGTGAACGAAAACTCGTCAGACGCTGGGATTCTGATTGCCAAACATGGAATTCTACAGAACAGTGATTTAGCGGCAGTGGCTATACCCGCCAGTGCAATCGTCTATCGGAGTGCACAGGATTCAAAAGATGAAATCGAGAATTTTTTACAGATACTGATGGATTACAATCCTAGTTCTATCGGAGGAAAACTCCCGGATGAAAATTTCTATTTTGAATAACAGAAATAGACTGATAGGAATTGTCTTAATACTCTTTTTCTGGCAAGCTCTGTATATAATCATCAACAGAGACATATACTTGCCTTCTCCTTTAAATGTCATCAGATCATTTGTCCAGATTTCTACAGACAAAGATTTTTTTGCTGTCATAACAAACACAACAATCAGGGTATTGCTGAGTTTTTTCCTGTCCGCCACCACAGGTATTCTCTTCGGTCTCACTTGTGGATTGAATAAGACTGCCTATGAGATATTTGAACCTGTGATTGTGCTGATACGTTCAACTCCAGTAATTTCTGTGATTATAATAGCCCTGATATGGTTCAAATCGGATTTCGCCCCAGTTTTTGCAGGTTTTCTCATGTGCTTTCCTGTCATATGGTCCAATGTCGTTCAGGGAGTCAAAAGCACAGACCCTCACCTGATTGAAATGAGCAGGATATACAAAATCAAACCTACACGTATCATTATGACCGTCTATCTACCTTCGGCAAAACCTTTCATAACAGCAGGCCTGACAACATCTCTCGGTCTTGCGTGGAAAGTTATTGCCGCAGCAGAAGTGTTATCATTACCCAAATATGGAATTGGCAGCAAGCTTCATGACTCCAAAATCTATTTGGAATCCGACAAACTGTTAGCCTGGACATTATTGATTATAATGATCAGTTATGTCTTCGAACTGATCTTAAAGCTTTTTTTTCAAAATCAAACAGAATCCATACCAGCAACATGGAGGGCTTATGATTAAACTCAAAAAGATTCATAAGAAATTTGAGGACAAAGTTATCTTTGAGAATTTTTCCCTTGAAATAGAGGAAGGTAAAATCACCTGTATTCTAGGCCCTTCAGGTATTGGAAAAACCACGCTGCTAAAATTGATATCCGGTTTGACAAAGGTTGATTATGGCATAATAACCGGTCTTACAGACAAAAAATGTTCATTTATATTTCAAGAACCAAGACTGATTCCATGGTTGACAGCCCATGCCAATGTCGATTATGTTTTGAAGGATGTTTACCCCGATATATCTTACAGGGACTCAATCATAAGGCACTATCTCATGATGGTGGGATTATCTGATAACATGAACTCATTACCTGACACCCTAAGTGGCGGTATGAAGCAAAGATTATCCATCGCTAGAGCATTTGCTTATCCGTCTGATATCCTGCTGATGGATGAACCATTCAATAGCCTCAATATCAACTTGAAAATGTCTGTCATGGAATCATTCAAAAGGCTCTGGTCCGAATCGGACAAAACTGTCATTTTCATAACGCATGACATAGACGAAGCTGTTCTGCTATCAAATACATTGCATATTTTCGATGAAAACCCGGCTAGGATCATATTCTCAAAAACTATTGCACCGGATATTATGAACAGAAGCATGAATGATGAGCGTTTAATAAAGATAAAAAATGATATAATGCAAAACTTGTAGATTATTGAGAAATCAAATTGTACTTATTTTAGTGCAATTTTTATTTTTGTATTGATTTTAGTACAATTGTTTGTTATAATTTCAAACTAATACGAGAATATAAGGGGTGATAAAATGAAGTTAAAAGTTGCTGAAGCTATTGTCAAATGTTTTGAGCTGGAAGGCGTCAATACCATTTTTGGATATCCGGGTGGTGCTGTCCTCCCATTGTATGAAGCTCTAAGACAATCGAATATCAAGCATGTTCTTGTAAGGCAAGAACAGTCTGCGGCTCACATGGCCAGTGGCTTTGGAAGAGCCAGTGGAACAGTAGGTGTCTGCCTCGCCACATCCGGACCGGGAGCAACCAATCTGATTACAGGAATTGCGACAGCCTATATGGACTCCATTCCCCTGATTGCCATAACCGGACAGGTATTGTCTGACAAGATAGGAACTGATATGTTCCAGGAAGCTGATATAGTCGGCGCTACTGAACCATTCACAAAACACAATTACCTAATCAAAAACAAGAATGATATTCCAAGAGTCATGAAGGAGGCATTTTATATAGCCAATACAGGAAGAAAAGGACCTGTGCTGATTGACATCCCTAAAGATATACAGAATGAAACTATTGATTTCAATTATCCTGGGAGCATCGATATAAGAGGTTACAAGCCAACCTATACAGGACATGCCCGACAAATCGAAAAGGCTTATAAAATTATAGAATCCGCAAAACAACCTCTGATATGTGTCGGCGGAGGCATCAGTTCATCGGATTGCAAGGAGGAACTTATCAAGTTTGTCGAAAAGACAAAGATTCCCGTTGTTTGTACGCTTATGGGTGTTGATAGTTTTCCCAATGACTCACCTTATTTTGCAGGATTGCTTGGTGCTCACGGATACCCTTTTGTCAACAATGCCATGAACAAGGCAGACCTGATAATTGTCATTGGAGCCCGGTTTACAGATAGATCCACCTCTGTACTAGCTGCAAAAGGAAATCAGCATATCATACATATAGACATTGATCCGGCTGAAATTGGGAAAAACAGGAAAACCAACACACCAATAGTTGGTGATGCAAAAAATATTCTCACACAACTTTCAGAATTCGATTACCATTTAAGCAATGACAAATGGTCTGATAATATCAAATACTCAAGACAATCCTATATTGAAGAAAATATTACCAAAGAATGGGAACTTGAAGGTGTTAATCCTTTCAAATTAATCAAGGCAATTTCTGATGAGGCTGATGATGCAACTATCATGACTGCTGATGTAGGGCAGAATCAGATATGGGCAGCCCATTATTTCACAGCCTCAAGAAATAGATTATTTCTAACCTCTGGTGGCTTAGGCACCATGGGGTATAGCCTCTCTGCGGCCATCGGTGCAAAATTCGCTTCTAATAAGGAGCGTACTGTAATTGCAGTAATGGGTGAGGGCGGTTTCCAAATGTTGATGGGAGAGCTGGCACTTGTTAAAGAGCACAACCTGAACATCAAAATCTTTGTCATTAGCAACAGTAGATTGGGTATGGTTCGTGAACTTCAGCTTCATTCCTATACAAAAGACAGTTATCATGGCGTTGAGATAGGATTCAATCCTGACTTTATGAAGTTGGCTGATGCATATGGATTACAGGGATATAGAATCAGCCACGACGATGAAATAAAATCCGTTCTAAAGAAAGTGTTTTCTGAAGATGAGCCCTGTTTCGTCGAATGCAAGGTACATCCTGACTTTCCCACTTTAGCTCATTGGAGGTGGCAGTAATGAAACCTGAAAGACATGTATTGTCCATCACTGTCGAAAACTATTCCGGTACACTTAGCAAGGTTGCTGGTTTGTTTAGCAGAAGAGGTTATAATATCGACACGCTTACTGTAGCCGAGACTATGGATCCCAATATTTCCAGAATCACTGTGACGGTTACCGGTGATGAAGAAATTCTGGAGCAGATAACCAAACAGTTGAACAAATTGATTCACGTCATCAAAATAACTGACCTGACGCTTAAAAAATCAATCCTCAGAGAGTTGATGTTTCTTAAAATCAGTTGTACTAAAGAAACACGTTCTGAAATCATACAGATGTCAGATGTGTTTAAAGGCAAGACAGTTGACATCGGTCCAAAATCCATAACGATAGAAATGACAGGTGATGAGGACAAGAACAATGCCTTTATAGAATTGATACGACCATATGGGATTGTTGAAATTGTAAGAACCGGTTTAACAGCCATAGAAAGAGGGTAATAATAAAAGAAGAAAATGCTTAAGCATTTTCTTCTTTTATTTTATCCATTTCATCCATCCATAGCCTAGCTGAAGCATCGCTTGGTATACGCCAATCTCCTCTCGGTGAAAGACATATCGAACCTACCTTTGGTCCATCCGGAAGACATGAGCGTTTGAACTGTTGTGTAATAAACCGCCAATAAAACCGTCGCTGCATGTCATAGATATATTCCCTAGAATATTGGTCCTTGAATGCCAATAGGGCAATATGGTGTAATTTAGTTGGCTGCATGCCATATCTGACAGTGTGGAACAGAAAGAAATCAAACAGTTCATATGGCCCTAGCAGGTCTTCAGTTTTTTGAGATATTTCACCATCCTTATCTGGAGGCAATAGTTCAGGACTGACCGGTGTATTCAGCACATCCATCAATATGCTTCTTGTTTTGCCTGAGAACTGGTTTTCCGATACCCACTTGATTACATATCTAATCAGTGTTTTTGGAATTCCCGAATTGACCCCATACATGGACATGTGGTCTCCGTTATAGGTGGCCCAACCCATGGCTAGTTCAGATAAATCACCTGTCCCTACAACAATCCCATTGTGCATGTTTGCCAGATTCATAAGAATTTGTGTCCTTTCTCTTGCCTGAGTATTCTCGTATGTGATATCTCTTATGCTTTCATCATGTCCAATATCCTTAAAATGCAGACGACAAGCTTCTTCTATTGAGATTTCCATAAAATCCACTCCCAGGGATTGAATCAATCCCACTGCATTTTGATAGGTTCTATCAGTTGTTCCAAACCCTGGCATGGTGACAGCCTTAACAACTTTCTTATCTAGACCCAGCTTTTCACAGGTTTTAACGCAAACCAACAATGCCAACGTTGAGTCAAGACCTCCAGAAACGCCTATCAGCAAACTTTTAGAGCCGATATGTTGTATTCTCTTTGCTAACCCAATTGTCTGAATATTGAAGATTTCCTCGCACCTAATCTGCATTTCATTATCTTCTTGAGGAACGAAAGGCTGCCTTGAGTAAATTCGTTCAATTCTGTCATGTCTTTGATAGGCTTGGAATGGCACGTCTCTATATGCTTTGTGGCCATAAGGCTGGAAGGTATTGATTTTCTCACGATCATGAGCTATGATGTCCAAATCTATATCTGTGAATATCAGATTTCCTGTAAGAAGATATTTTTCCGACTCATTTAGCAACTTACCATTTTCAGCTATCAGACAATGCCCTCCAAAAACAAGATCTGTCGTTGATTCCCCGTATCCGGCAGATGCATAGGCATATGCTGAGATACATCTAGCGGATTGATTTATAACCAAGTCTCGTCTATAATGGCTTTTCCCAACCAGGTCATTAGATGCGGAAAGATTCAGAATCAGAGTCGCACCTGCCAAAGACAGATAGCTGCTTGGTGGTATGGCCGCCCATAGGTCCTCGCATATATCCACGCCGATAATGAGCTTTGGATTATTCTGGCACTTCATAAGAATATCAGTTCCAAAGGGAACCTGATAGCCACAATAATCAATCTCACAATCATAAATTCCGGCACCACTGGCAAACCATCTCTGTTCATAAAACTCATTGTAGTTTGGCAGATAGGTTTTCGGTACAACAGCGACCAGTTGTCCCCGATTGATTATCACACCACAGTTGTACAGCTTATTGTTCCATTCCACCGGGGCTCCTATAGCAATCAACATGTCCATATCAATCGTCAGTTCCATA
>DMAP01000432.1 GCA_003446975.1 Clostridiales bacterium
GTATTATAATGTCATAGAAAACAATAAAGGAGGTTACTTATGACGATTAGTAAAGATATGTATATAGGACAAATTCTTAGAGAAAAACCAGAATCTGCAGAGATATTGTTTCAATATGGTATGGGTTGCATCGGCTGTCCATCTTCTCAAATGGAAACATTAGAGCAGGCAGCAGCTGTTCATGGATTGGATCTTGACGAATTATTAAAGAGTTTGAACGCATAACCAAACAACAAAAAACCGGATCAATCAAAAATTGACCCGGTTTTTTTAATGCTTTTCTTAATCTCTCTGACAAAGCTCGACCAAAACGCCGTTTGTGCTTTTGGGATGACAAAAAGCAATTTTTGCCCCGCCTGCTCCATATCTCGGTTTTTCATCTATCATCCTGACACCCTTTGCCAGCATGTCAGCGATGGCTATCTCTATATCATCGACTCTATAGGCTATGTGCTGGACACCCTCGCCTTTATTAGCAATATACTTTGCGATAGGACCAGCTTCATCTGTTGATTCAAGCAACTCGATTTCCGTATCGCCTATAGGCAGAAATGCTACCTTCACCTTTTGTTCTTCAACGATTTCTATACCTTGCAAGTCCAATCCAAGGGTTTCTTGATAAAATTTCAGAGACTCCTCAAGATTTCTGACTGCTACACCTATATGATCTATTTTAGTAACCATGCATACTCCTTTGTTATTTTATTCTTGACAACAAGATATCTCTTAAAGTCAACGGATCTGTTTCCTTGTTATAGAGACTTTCTGTCATACTGTCCAACTCTCCGTTATTCTCTGTCTCTCTTATGACTAGTTTTTTCAGTTCTTCTTCAACTAACTCAAGTAGCTCCCTCTTGATGTTCTTTTTTCTTCTTTCCTCTAAAACACCGCTATCTGCCAAATACTGATAATGTTTCTCTATCTCCTGCTCCATCTGGTCAACATTTTTATTTTGATTTGCGGTAACCATGACAACAGGAGGTCTTCTATCTGTGTTTTGATTCATATCCAGCATCATATTGATTTCTGTGGCAGTTCTTTGTGCGCCAAAAAGATCGCTCTTATTCACTACAAACAGATCTCCAATTTCCATTATCCCCGCCTTGATGGATTGGATGTCATCTCCCAAACCTGGCACCATCACCAATACAACCGTATCTGCGGCCTTGACAATATCAACCTCTGATTGTCCTACGCCTACGGTTTCTATGATGATATAATCACAGCCATAAGCATCTAGAATTTTGATAGCATTTCTAGTTGCCTTCGCCAATCCACCCAGATAACCTCGCGTTCCCATGCTTCTGATGAAAACACCCGGATCAAGAGCCAAATCGTTCATTCTGATTCTATCCCCAAGAATAGCGCCACCGGAGTAAGGGCTGGTTGGATCAACAGCAATTACCCCAACCTTGTAACCACTTTTTCTTAAAAGCTTGACATACTTGTCGGTCAAGGTGCTTTTCCCGGCGCCGGGAGGACCTGTTATCCCGATAATGTGGGCCTTTCCCGTGTATTTATATATTTTTTTTATTAGCTTTTCCGATTCTTTTTCGTCGTTTTCAACGATGGAGATAAGACGGGCACAAGCCCTCTTATCTCCATCCAGCATCTTATTAATTAGATCCATTAAATCATCGCCTTAATATATTTATTGTTTTACGTTGTCTTTAATAAACTGAACAATCTCGGATGTTAAAGCACCAGGTGTAAATATGGCAGCCACCCCAGCTTCTTTTAATGCCGGTATGTCATCTTCAGGGATGACTCCGCCTGCAATCACCATTATATCCTCAGCGTTTTGCTCTTTCAATAATCCTATTACCTTTGGAAAGAGGTGATTATGTGCGCCGGACAAAATGCTCATGCCAATGACGTCCACATCCTCTTGTATAGCTGCTGCAACTATTTGCTCAGGTGTTTGCCTTAAGCCCGTATAGATGACTTCCATACCCGCATCTCTCAATGCCCTGGCTATCATTTTAGCCCCTCTATCGTGTCCGTCAAGACCAGGCTTGGCTACTAATACTCTTATTGGTTTACTCATTTTTTCCTCCTAATGACTCAATCTCAACTATTATTAAAGCATTACGCTTTGCTCGTATTCTCCAAAAACCTCTCTCATGACATCACATATCTCGCCTAAAGTGGCATATTCTCTAACCGCTTCCAAAATATAAGGCATTACATTTTCAGTGCCTTCACATGCCTTTTTAAGAGCTGATAATTTGTCTGAAACTGCTTGGTTGTTTCTTCTTTCTCTTAATTCAACCAGTTTTTTCTTCTGCATCTCTCCAACTAAAGGATCTACTTTCAATAATCCTTGAGGCGCTTTTTCTTCCACTTTGAATTTGTTCATGCCAACAACCACAACTTCACCTTTTTCAACATCCATTTGATATTGATATGCCGCATCTGTAATTTCTTTTTGGATATAGCCTGCATCTATAGCCCTTGGTGCGCCGCCCAATTCATCTATTTTGGTTATATATTCCATAGCTTTATCTTCAATCTCTTTAGTCTTGGCTTCCACATAATATGAACCCGCTAAAGGATCTACTGTATTGGTGACGCCACTTTCATGGGCTACTATCTGCTGTGTCCTAAGTGCGATCCGTACTGAATCTTCGGTCGGTAAAGCCAACGCCTCGTCTTTAGAGTTTGTGTGCAGGGATTGAGTACCTCCCAGAACAGCTGCCAGTGTCTGAATCGCAACTCTGACGATATTATTGTCCGGTTGCTGTGCTGTTAGAGTCGATCCACCTGTCTGCGTATGGAACTTAAGCATCATGGATTGTGGTTTCTTGGCGCCAAATCTCTCTTTCATGATTTTGGCCCAAAGTCTCCTAGCCGCTCTGTATTTTGCTACTTCTTCCAACAAATCATTGTGTGCATTAAAGAAAAATGAAAGTCTCGGCGCAAAAGAATCAACATCCAATCCGGCTTTGATTGCTGCTTCAACATAAGCTATGCCATCTGCTAGCGTAAATCCTACCTCTTGAGCGGCTGTTGAACCTGCTTCTCTGATGTGATACCCAGAAATGCTGATGGTGTTCCATTGAGGAACATTTTTTGAGCAGTACTCAAATATATCTGTTATCAATCTCATTGACTCGTCTGTAGGATAGATATAGGTGCCTCTGGCGATATATTCCTTTAAAATATCGTTTTGAATAGTTCCCCTCAATTTTTCAGGTGATACACCCTGCTTTTCAGCAACAGCAATATACATTGCCAACAATACCGAAGCTGGTGAGTTGATTGTCATGGATGTACTGACTTTCTCCAGATTTATCCCGTTAAAAAGAATCTCCATGTCAGCCAATGAATCTATAGCGACTCCTACTTTTCCCACTTCTCCCTCAGCCAATGGATGGTCTGAATCATAGCCAATCTGTGTAGGAAGGTCGAAAGCGACTGATAAGCCTGTAGAGCCCTGATCGACCAAAAACTTATATCGCTTATTGGACTCCTCGGCTGTTGAGAAACCGGCGTACATCCTCATGGTCCATAGTCTACCCCTGTACATGGTCGGCTGATAACCGCGTGTATACGGATATTGTCCCGGAAGACCTATTTCTTCCATATAATCCAAATCATTAATATCTTCAGGTGTGTATAGTCTTTCAATATTATCGCCTGACCCAGTTTTAAATGCTTGTTTTCTCTCTGGCGATCGGGAGAGTGATTTATTCAAGTCTTTTTCTTCCCAGTTTTTTCTAGCCTCTGATATTTGCTTCAACTTCTCATTATCAAACATTAATTATACCTCCAAATGTACATTTATCATATTAAATCTATATTAAAAGCCTTGAAAATGCAAGA
Source organism: Clostridiales bacterium (assembly GCA_003446975.1). Taxonomy (GTDB): domain Bacteria; phylum Bacillota; class Clostridia; order Tissierellales; family Dethiosulfatibacteraceae; genus 38-11. Next base: position 3,826 of record DMAP01000432.1, read on the forward strand.
TTTAATGCAAAAATGATTGATTTATTTTAAATCTTGCGTGTTGCTTACAGCTCTGAAAAAATAGTTTCAAAATCGTGGGGCGTGTGTAAGAATTTCGATGTTTTTTTTGCTCTCTCTACATAGTCTCTCAAGTGATCCTTAAAATCTGGATGAACGCATTTTTCAATAATCAAATCTGCTCTTTCAGAAGGGTTAAGTCCTCTTAAATCAGCCAGGCCTTGCTCTGTTACAACGACCTGAACATCGTGCTCGGTATGGTCTACATGCTTTACAAATGGCACTATACTGGAAATTTTGCCATTTTTTGCTGTGGATACCGTTGTGAATATGGAGATATAACCATTGCGAGTGAAATCTCCTGAACCGCCGATGCCATTCATCATTCTTGTTCCACCGATATTGGTGGAGTTGACATTTCCATAGATATCGAATTCTATCGCAGTATTCATTGCTATGACACCAAGCCTTCTTATCACTTCCGGGTTGTTGCTGATTTCTTGTGGTCTCAGAATAATTTTATCTTTATACTTTTCAAAGTTCTTATAGAAATCATCTAATCTCGAAGGGGAAATGGTCAATGATGTGGCTGAGGCGAAATCAACCTTTCCAGCATCTATCAAATCAAGTACCGAATCCTGCAAGACCTCCGAATAAATAGTCAAATTCTTAAAATCGCATTCACACAATCCGCCAAGGATTGCATTTGCCACACTCCCAACACCCGATTGCAATGGGAGAAACTGATCCGGAATTCTTCCTGCTAGCTTTTCGTCATAAAGAAATTTGATGATATGATGGGATATTCTTCTTGAGTCATCATCGATTGGTGCCACGTCTCTTGTTTTATCAATTATATCCGTATAGACGACTGCTTTGATTTTTCTAGGATCACATGGTATATATGTAGTGCCTATTCTGTCTTCCGGTCTATAAATGGGAATCTCTTTTCTGTTTGGTGGTTTCTCCAAACCGTATATATCATGGATACCCTCCAACTCTACCGGTTGAGATGTGTTTATTTCAACAATCACAGTCTCCGCCATTTCCACCAGCACATTGGAGTTGCCAATAGAGGTTGAGGGGATAATTCCCCCTTCTTCCGTTATACCGATCGCTTCAATTATTGCCACATCTACTTTACCGAAAAACCCATATTTGATCCATTGTGGTACGTGACTCAGATGCATATCTGAATACTTTACAGATCCGTTGTTGATAGCATCTCTCATTGAAGCATCTGTTTGATAGGGATACCTTCTCGCAATAACACCTGACCTGGCAAGCACCCCGTCCAGCTCGTCACCGACAGAAGCTCCGGTAATCAAGGTTATCTTGATATCTTCCCCATTTTCAGACCTTTTTGCTAGAGCCCGAGGAACCGCTTTGGGATAACCTGCCGGTGTAAATCCACTGGCACCCACTACCATGCCATCCTTTACCATTTTTGCAGCTTCTTCAGCTGCCATAATTTTGTTGCTTAACGCCTTGCATTTGATTCTTCCATCCAACATGGATTAACCTCCAATAGACAAAGTTATTAAATAAAAAATGCACGAAAAACGACTTCATTATGTCGCTGACCGTGCATCATTCGCTTCAAAACAAGGGGATACCTCATTACTACGAACAATTGGTATATTAATTTATCTGAAGCCATGATAAAGCAATATCTGTCATCTGTCAAGTAGTATTGCCATTAATCCTACAAACCTACTCTTCTGACAGGAAAATTGAATCGAACTTCTTCTTGCAGTTTTGAATAGCTGTTTTTATGGCTTTTTTCGCCGATCCAAAATAGGAACTATCAATAACATTTTCTATTTCTTCCATACGATTTATATTTCTACCCACCAGCATACGTGCAACGAACTTATTCGCCAACGCTGTAGACAGCGTGCATTCCGCTTCCAATATCTCTCCTGTAGCCGACTTGATCAAAAGTCCAACCGCAATCACTTCATACATCTTGCTGGCAGTGATATTTGAAGGAAGTTTGGCATACCCGGTCAAAAAAATCTCTTCAGCTAACATCTGGTTCATTCCATTCCCAGACATTACTTGATAAATTTAGAAACATCGATAATGAATCTCTCGTGAGTTCCTTCTCCGATTGTTTTTTCTTCAGTAGATGTTTTGACACAAAAAGTCAATTTCTTTCTGTCTATACCAATCAATTCGCATTCAGTGGTGTAGCTTCCACCTATTGCAACAGCGGCACGATGGGATATATTGACATGAGTTCCCACTGTACTGTGGCCTTCAGGTAAATAAGGCTGGACACATGCCGCACAGGTTCCTTCCATCACACCAATCATAACGGGTGTGGCCAAAACCTCAACTAGTCCACTGCCGAAAGAAGCAGCTGTGTCTTTGTATTCAACAACTCTTTCAACACTATGCTTGAGTCCAATTTTCAATTCAAAATCCATGTTTACTCCTTAATCAATTCTTCTAATTTTGCTTTGTTGAATCCCTCTATAACCTTATCATCAACCATGATTATAGGAACACCCATATAACCCATGCCCATCAGCTCTTTTCTAGCTTCCATATCGGTTGATACGTTTTTCTCGACGAAATCTATGCCCTTTGATTTCAGATAATCCTTGGCAGTAACACAATGAGGGCAAGTATTACTTCAAAATACAATTATTTTTGACATGATGCACCTCCTTTTTTGTTTATTTTACCATAATGAAAACAATTTTTCCATAGCTATACATATTAGTAGGAATTTACTTTTTCCGATAACTTTGTTAATATGATTCTCAAGAGTTACTCGCAGGCAAATGAATCGGAGGTCCATAAATGTCAATAAATTTTGCAGGTCAGTTCGATGTTATTGTAGTAGGTGGCGGTCTATCAGGAATGCATGCTGCCATCGAGGCAACCCGGAACGGCACAAACGTAGCTATTATCTCGAAGAAAAAAACCGGTAAATCCGGGGCTTCAGTGGTTTCAAAATCAATCCATAGATTCTCTCCTGAGGATCCTGATCTTAGAAGAAATTATTTCAACAGGGCATTGGAAGCCGGTAGATATATGAATGACAAAGCATTGTTGAAGGTTCTGGTTGACAACGGTTCCGATGCAGTAAAAAAGCTGTTATCTTATATACCTAATCTTTATTTAAATAATAAATCAGATGATGGTTTGCTATATAGCAATATTGCCTACCATAACCCCAAAAAAGGCGTTTTTATAACTTCAAGAATCAGAGAATATATAGAGGATCATACGTGTATATCCATTTTTGATGGCTTTACAGGTGTGGAAATAATGACAAAAAATAATTCTGTCTCCGGATTGATTGTGGAAAAAGACAATGAGCTTCAATACTTTTTAGCAAAATCCATTATACTGGCCACAGGCGGTTACGCATACATTTACAAAGAAACCAGCACCACCAACGACGAAACCGGTGACGGAATAGCCATGGCATTAAGAAAAGGTCTTTCTGCGATTGATATGGAGTTTGTCCAGTTCTATCCGTATCGCGTTGTTTCACCTGCAATTCATGATATATTCCCAAATCTGTTTAGTGAGGGTGCCATCTTTGTCAATGAGAAAAACGAAAGATTTATGGAGAGCTTTCCCAAAAAGGAACTGGAGAACAGAGATACTTTATCAAGAGAGATATTCAACCAGAAAGAGGTTTTCCTTAAATTGGAAAATTGTTCGACTTCGTATCTGTTAAAAGAGTCTCCTGAGTTGCTTGCCATACAAAAAAAATATCCGAATAAACCCCTGAAAGTGGTTCCAAAGGCTCATTTTTCAATGGGTGGGATTTGTATAAAACCAGATTGCTCAACAGATTTAGACGGTCTCTTTGCCTGTGGAGAAGTGACAGGAGGATTGCATGGTGCTAATCGTCTTGCAGGCTATGCCTTGACAGAGACGGCTGTATTTGGTCCTATAGCAGGCAAAAATGCTGCCTTGCACGCCAAAGACAAAAATCACGAAGCTATTAACGCGGAAATCACTTTTTTACCTCGAATTGGCCAAGATAACGTCATAGCAATTAAGAAACAGTTGAGGGACACAATGTGGAAAAAAACAGGCATAGCAAAAAGCAAAGAAGAATTATTGGATGCGCAGGAAACAATTTCAAAACTGAAATCTCAACTGGATAAATGCCAGCCCTCCAAGCTGAAAGATTGGATTGAAACCTACAACATGCTGATTGTGGCTCATGTAATGATAAAATCATCATTGCTTAGACAAGAAAGCAGGGGCGCCCATTTCAGG
>DMAP01000090.1 GCA_003446975.1 Clostridiales bacterium
CTTTGGGGAAGAGGTATTGATTTTGAAAAGTTTAAGCCTTTAGAAGACAAAAGAGAAATAAAAAGAAAATACAGAATGGAAAATAAAATTGTATTACTATACGTTGGAAGAGTCAGCCAGGAAAAGAATATGGATATTCTGATTGAATCATATAGAAGGCTAAAGAAAGAATACAATGAAAAAATCAAACTGATCATTACCGGTGGCGGGCCACGACTTGAAGAGCTGACAAAGAAAAACCCAGACATATTATTTACAGGGTACTTGAAAGGCAAGGACCTCACAGACATTTACAGTAGCGCGGATATTTTTTCATTTCCTTCTTCCACTGAAACTTTAGGCAATGTTGTTCTTGAAGCTATGGCATCAGGACTTCCGGTAGTTGGTCCAGCTGCCGGAGGTCTCAAGGACAACATCATAGATGGCTACAACGGCATACTGAGTGTGCCGAATGAGGTTGAAAGTTTTTACCAGGGAATCAGATCATTGATTGAAGATGAATCTAAGAGAATAGAAATGTCAAAAAATGCAAGAGCCTTTGCGGAATCAAAATCCTGGGACAAGGTTTTTGAAGGCCTCATTGAAAGCTATAAAACGGTATTGAATAGAAACAGCATTTTGAAGTCAGCATAGTAATCATCGAATAGGAGAAAATTAAATGACAGAACCCGATAATGACAATCTATTAGATTCAAATACCAGTGACATAATTCGCGACGATTTTTTTTCAATCATTAATACTAGACAAATAAAAACCGTACTACAGCCTATAATCTCTTTACGAGATGGTGGCATATACGGGTTTGAAGCCCTCAGCAGGGGTCCTGAAGACAGTCTTTTTCAGTATCCTAGCACACTGTTTGAATATGCTGACCTATACAACTCGACCTGGGATCTAGAATTGATATGCCGAATCAAAGCCATTGAAAAAGCTAAACAGCTTCAAATAAGTACGAAGTTGTTTATTAATGTCAGTCCTAAAATTATGCAAGATCCTAAGTTTCTAAAGGGATTGACCAAAGAATACCTAGACTCAATGTCATTGAACTCAGAAAACATCATTTTTGAGATCACTGAAAGAGAAGCTGTTAATAATATTTCCGATTTTACCAAAACAGTGCAGAATTACAAAAACCAAAACTATATGATCGCAATTGACGATGCCGGAGCTGGTTACTCTGGGCTGAATCTCATATCTGATCTAAAACCACATTTTATCAAGCTTGATATGAATCTTATCCGCAATATTCATATCGATGTCACAAAGCAATCTTTGGTCAAAAGTATGTGTGAGTTCTGTTCTCTCTCCAATACTTTATTAATAGCCGAGGGGATTGAGGTAGAAGAAGAGCTTATCAAGCTGATTGAACTAGGAGTGCAGTATGGCCAGGGTTATTACATTCAAAGGCCATCAGCAGATGTCCACTCACTCGACAGCCATGTAAATGATGTAATAAAGGAAACCAATCGCAAGAAAAATCATTTTTATTGGATGAAATTGTCGGATATTTATATAGAAAAGTTATCTAAGCCAGTCATGTCGATTTCTCCAAATATGCCGGTGAAACAGGTCCTTGGACTAATGAAAAGTGATGCTTTATGCCATGGTTTTTGTGTCACAGAGAATGACCAGGTCATTGGTGTAATCACAAAAAACGAGCTTTATAAGACCATAAGTGGATTATATGGCTACAACCTTTATGGATCTAAACCTATAAGCAGTATTATGGACACAGAATTTTTAACGGTAGATCATCAAACCACTATCAGCATTGTCAGTAAAATAGCAATGCAAAGAGATTTTAATAAAATCTATGATTTCATCACTGTAACCAAGGACGGTCATTATTATGGTGTCGTTACTGTAAAAGATCTTTTGGAAAAGACGATTGAAATGGAAGTCACAAATGCAAAGCATCTGAATCCTCTCTCAGAGCTTCCAGGCAATGTGTTGATTGAAAAAGAGTTGCAAGCACATATCCTCGGGGATATCCAATCACATATTATCTATTTCGATTTGGATAATTTCAAAGCCTATAATGATGTTTACGGATTTGAAAACGGTGATCGTGTGATCAAGTTTTTCTCTGAACTATTAAAAACCCATATCGATAAGGATGATTTCCTTGGTCATATCGGTGGAGATGACTTCATAGCTGTCATTCATGATACAACGATCGACTTAAAGAAAAAAATCTCTGTTATAATTACAGAGTTTGACCAAAAAATTATCTATTTCTATAATCAAAACGATATCAACAAAGGATATATCACTGCAAAAAACAGACATGGCATTGAAGAAAGCTTCCCTTTGCTTACTTTTTCAGCAGTTTGTGTTGACAGCACCCATTATCACTCACTTTATATGCTTTCTGAAGATATCGGTCGTCTAAAAAAAGAGTGCAAACAAGAAATTGGTAGTTGCTGTTGCTTGGTTAATTTAAATCAAACCCCTCAGTCATCATCAACTTCTATTCCATTGAAGGAATTCTTTTTCAATCAGACAAAAGTTTCCTGTGATTGTGAAAACTAAAACCGTCAAACTCGTGCCTCAATTGAAAATAGGGATCGCTTCTTCAAGTTGGAGGAAGCTTTCTTTATTTTTAAGCCTTAATGTGATAAAATATCATTAAAGCAAATGATGAAATCAGATTAACTTATATAAAAAAATCCATGTTGAAAAGGGAGTGCTGTTATGAAAAAATCAGGCATGAGAATTGTAGCGGTAATGTTAGCAATTTTAGTACTGCTAAGTGGTTGTAGCCCTGGATCAAAAACTTCTGAATCCAATGAGACGTCAGCATCCTCAGAAGAGCCAAGCTCCAGTACTCCAATTGAAGAAATAAATCTTGATATTGAGCGGGAATTTGTCGGCAGAATTTTGGGCGGCTTTTTTTATACAACTAATAGCGATGATCCTCAACACTTAGAGTTCTCAGAAATTCGAAAAGAATCAATCCATTTGTTTAACGCATATATTCATCATACTGCGACAAATGCATTTATGGTCACACAAAGCCTTGAAGCGTATAAGAATCTATTGATGGCATCCATGGACGCCATCAAGTCAGACCCAAATAACGTTATTTTTGAAATCACAAAAGGTATTCTTACCTACAAAACCGCCTTAAACTCTTATGAGGTTCAATTCAAAAGACTTCAGACAACCACTAAAAAACCTGAGAATGAAATCAGCAAGGCAGCCTTAGACTTGTATATGCTGGAAATCGTATCTCAGCTTGTCAGCAAACAGGGAGATTATCTTTCCTGGCTGATAGGCAGTACCGAAGTAGTCCATGCCATGATCGAGAAAACAGACCCTGATAAAGCCAGCGAATTCTTGGAATCAGCCATAGAGATTTTTTCCAAAGACATCGTCGATCCTTATAAAGAACTATTTAAATCGTATCATCGAACAGCAGAAATATATACCTATATCCTCTCAGCGGATTATCACGTAGGCGAGTATTACCTCAACCAGATAGGGAAACGGTTGGAGCTCCTTGATTCACAGAGAAAAAATTCAATGCAAGGTATCATTGACCAGTATTTTGAGGTTTTAGAATCAGATAGAAGACCGTCAGTTACTATTGATTTATCCGAAGATATCAGCATGATCGTTCATAAGCCTCAGATGAAAGCTATGTTGACTTCATTGATAACAACAAATGATACCGAAGATGGTTTTGACGATTATTATACAAATGGTATTGCAATAACGTTACTGAATGAGCTTCAAAGAAGGATACTCCTTGACGAATGGGATAATCATTCCTGCGAGGAAATTTTTATAGAGTACCTTTTACTTAATACCGAACTGACTGAAAACATCAGAACCAGCTACGAAAACCAAAGTGATGCCTATATCAACCCTGAAATCCGACGCAGATTAGTACAAACCATCCAAAGTGAAGCAATACCGGAAGATATACAGGCTGAAAATGTAGAACGAATAAAGAATCAAGTCATTTCCATGGAAAACGTTGCAAATCCGAGCTTGGACAGACAATCCATAATAGATCGCATCAATCTAGGACAGAACGCATTGGATGCAATCGCATTTTTGGGTGATGACGCCCGATATTCTCTGATGATTGAAATGATTAACACTATTTTAATCGAGGGAAGAAGCGACGGCCTGAACAATGAAAAAATCAGGAATATCAGCAATCTTATCAACAACGATTTAATGGAAATACTTCGCGATCAGAAGAGTGATTTTATACGCCAAATCACTTCGTTGCAGGCTGATGTTCTAATTGATATATTTGATGAATGGAAGAGAAATACTGAAAACTTTAATGATTTCAATTTCAACAAGGATGACTTAATCCAGCTAGTCATTGCACTAGGCGTTGATGTCGACACAATCTCGGAAACAACTCAACCAACTACTCAACAATCCGGCTCCCCAACTGAGGAAAACACCAGTGCTTCTCAGCCAGTCATGAGAGGATACTGGGAACTGGTAAAAACCGAAGAAGTCATCCCCTCGGAATATTCGACTGGAGATGACAAGGATAGCAGAAAATACACATTCGAGTATTCTGAAGGATCCATCGGATGCAATTACACCCGAGTTGTTTATGACGGCATCAAAAAGACATACCTGACTGAGCTGATCGATACAAGTGGTGGCTGGTCACTGGCTAGTGATGATGGCGCGTACCTGCCCGATGAAAAAATCAAGATCACGCTAACCGCCAGCATTGACCACTTCCAAAGGTTGACTACTGCAGAATCCGGAGGAACTGGGACCAATGAAAACGGCGTCGCAGTCTGGGCATATATCGGCAATGAAAGAACACCATTTGGCAATGCCACATCAGGCGTCCTGGAAAGTGTCGATGGCAAGTCTGTCTGTCGGGCTACCATCAGCGGAGGCAAAATCACTGTGCCTTCCGCGTCACTGGAGGTGAGCGGGACGTTCGGAAAAGGAAAAAACCAAGAGCAGAAGGTGTTGTTTGTTGTCGTCAGCAACCAAGGAAGAGTTGGTGGCATTAAGTATACTTATGAGTATTTTGAATAGAAACGATTTGTGGTATAGATATTGATAATCCCCTGGTTCTTAATCGAATCAGGGGATTTGTTGTTCAGTAATACTATTTACTAGTTAACTGGATATCTGAAATAAATCTTGGATCCGTTAAGCAGTATGGCACCAGGGTCTATATTGACCGGTCCTGAGTCCGTCTCTTCCTTTTCCTTCCCATCCTCCCAGATAGTCTTGGTATAATAATTCGCTTTAGCACTAATCTGGTTGACAGGGTTTTCAAACTCTAAAATAACGCCTAGGGTTTCAAGATTATCAATCCCTTCGGGGTATACCACAACTCCTTTTGAACTGTCGATTGCCCTGCTTGACGTATACAGCGCCACATCCCCTGTTGAGGTAAAGGTGATGGTTCTTGTGACAGAAGAATCTGTCCAAGCTTTTTCGAGAATAGCAGGCACTTCCTGGTATCCTGTGGTTACTGAGGTGACAGTCACTGTGTAGCTATAGGTCCCTGCTCCGTCTAACAAGAGTCCTTTTTTGTCAGTTCCTATTACCGGAAGCTCCATGTTGACATTCAGTGTTAGATTCAGATCAAAATTATGTACATCGTATCTGTAGGATGTACTCCACTCAGCACCCTGGCTATTTGTTCCGCTTTCAGTACCGGCATCCCAACTGCCACTGAGGCTTGTGCTGATAACATTGTCTCTTGGAATAGAAATAGGCTGTTGGCTCAACAAATGTTCCAAAGGCAGCGGATAAAGGTCTTCTGGGAAATATGATTTGTATTCATCCTCGACTAAAAAGTTGGAGACAATCTCACTGGATGATCGCTGTGTTATAAGCGTTGTTAATCGACCTGCCTCTTCTGTAATGACTATCTCGACAGCTGGTGGCGTGACCTTGAATTCTATGGACTTGACAGGTTCATCCTTTTCCATGTCCGCATCAGGCGCATAGATATCCAGCTTGTTTGGAGATCCGGCAACCATATGGCCATACAGAGTAAAGGCTGTATTGAGGGTGCCGTCGTCCTTGAATTTTCCCGTCCAGTTGGCTATCTCTGCTTTGTCATTGAGTGGTGAGAACCTTACCTGATGCTTGGCATAAGTCTTTTTGGTATCGGTAACGCTGAAAGCAACGGTCTTATTCAAATAATCCGAAAGGGCCTTGTACTCAGCTCTTAGCTTGGTCTCATTGTCCATGTTTATCTTTAATGCGATCTGTCTGAAAACCCCAGGTAACACATCATTGTATAGAAGAGATCTTCTCTCCTGGCTGATACTGTCCTGCAGACCCTGATTCAATCCTGCACCACCTCCGGTCCAAGCCATCTTCTCCCTGGCCTCGCTGACGTAATAGTCTATCCCCGACTTGTTTGTGGCAGTCCAGAATTCATTGCAGTGAGCTGTCACAATCTTGTCTATTTCTGTCTTAAGGGATTCCTCTGTCATGGTCGGGTCACTAAACATAGGATAGAAGGTTTTATACCAGTGGTTTGATCCCTTGAATCCGTCCTCTCCTTTGGAATAATAGATGGCGTATGCATCCCGGTATATGTCGGCTCGTCCCTCGATAGCCGTGGTTCCGAATTTGTTAATGGCATAATCCAC
>DMAP01000446.1 GCA_003446975.1 Clostridiales bacterium
GAAAGTAGCCGTTGAAAACTTGGAGAGAGAAATGATTATGTCAGCCATCGATAAATTTGGCTCAGTCAATAAAGCAGCAAAAAAGCTTGGCTTGAGCCAACCAGCTTTATGGAAGAAATGCAAAAAACTGAATATTATAACGGAATAAACATATAACAAAAATTATAAATCGCTATAACATTAGTTATAGCGATTTTGCATTGAATTCTGGGTGTTTAAACAAAAGTGATGATAAATAGCTAGATAAGCATATAACAAAAGTTATAGTTACGTTAAATTTATCACAACCCTATATCTTCATAACCTCTGCTTTCTTTTAAGCAAGCCATTTAAAAAGGTTTTATATTTCTGATTAAGTTGGCATGTATATTGCAAATATTATATACAACAAAAACTATGGAGGTTGAAATGGATAAAAGAATCATAACTGTAGCCCCTACAGGAGCATGGCCAACAAAAGCGAATAATCCCAATGTGCCTATGACGCCAAAGGAAATTGCGGAGGATGTCTATCAATCATATCAGGCAGGAGCGGCTATAGCTCATCTGCACATGCGAGACGCTGACGGAAAAGGTACAATGAGCAAAGATCTCTTTTCTGAAACCGTTGCGTTAATCAAGGAAAAATGCGACATCGTCATCAATCTGACAACATCTGGAGATTTGAATGCGACAGATGAAACACGACAAGAGCATCTGAAACTGATCAAACCAGAGCTTGCCTCCTACGATTGTGGGTCAATGAACTGGATGCATAGCGGGTTGTTTATCAATCACCCAAAATTTTTAGAAGCGTTGGCGGTAACTATGCGTGAAAATGGTGTCAAGCCTGAAATTGAAATATTTGATGCAGGAATGGTCTATAATGCTTTTTATTATCAGAAGATGGGATTTCTTCAAGGACCTCTTCATTATCAATTTGTGTTAGGTGCCGCAGGAGGAACTGCCGCAACAGTAGAGAATTTAGTCTATCTTAAAAATCTGATACCTGAAGGATCGACTTGGTCAGCCTTTGGAATAGGAAAGGGACACGTGCCTATTATGTTGGCGGCTTTGGCAATGGGTGGACACGTAAGGGTAGGCATGGAAGATAATGTTCTCTTTAGTCCGAATGTTTTGGCGGACTCCAATGCACAGTTTGTTGTACGTGCGGCGAATCTGATTAGGGAGTCAGGATTTGAGGTGGCTAGCCCTGATGATGCCAGAAACATACTTGGATTGAAAGGAGTCAATTGACATGATTGAGAGAATAGCTGTTTTGGGAGCTGGAACCATGGGACATGGTATTGCTGAGACATTTGCCATGAACGGTTTTCTGGTTAATCTGTATGAAACCCATGACCAAACCAGGAATTCAGTTAAGAAAGTCATCGAAACTGAACTTAGTTTTTTGGCTGAAAACGCCTACATCAAAAAAGAAGACATTGAAATAATTCTAAACAGAATAACAGTATATAAAGACCTCAAAGAAAGTGTTGTGAATGTAGATTATGTGATAGAAGCTGTTCCAGAAAAAATTGAACTTAAACAACAAATATTCAGTGAAATTGACGTCTACTGCAAACCGGAAACCATTTTTGCATCAAATACATCCAGCCTTGCACTAAACGAAATGTTAGAGTCAGTCAGCGATAGCAGAAAAGAAAGAATGATGGTCTGTCATTGGTATAATCCTGCACATCTCATGCCAATTGCAGAATTGTCATACTTCGGAAACATGCCTGAAAACATATACAAGGAGGTGGAAGAAATATATTTAAAGTCGGGCAAACAAGTTGTCAAAGTTCTAAAGGACGTTCCAGGACTGGTAGCCAATAGGATACAACAGGGCGTTGCCAGAGAAGTTTTTTCATTGATAGAGATGGGAGTCGCATCTCCGCAAGATATCGACAAAGCGCTCAAATTTGGGCCTGCATTCAGATATGCGACAACCGGACAACTTGAAGTGGCTGATATGGGTGGATTGGACATATGGTGCACGGTAGGAGACAATCTTCTTAGTGTTATGGACAATAGGAAAGAAGCAAATCCTATTTTAAGGCAAAAGGTTGCAGATGGCAAACTGGGATTGAAAACAAAAGAAGGTTTTTATGAGTATCCGGAAGAAAAACTAAATGACATCAAAAATGAGTTTAACAAAAGATTGCTGATTCAATTGAAAACGTCAAAAAAATATGTTTAAGTAGAGGAGAGAAAAATGTCAACAAATAAAAATTCTATTAGTAATTCCCAAGAACTGGACCAAGGATCCGCATTTTGGAGATTTAGTAAACGATTTCAATTCGCCGCTGAAAATATTATCCCTGACCCATTGGTATTTTGTTTAATTCTTACAATCATCATTTTTGTAGCAGGCGTCATTTTTACCGGAACGGGTATCATAGGCATGCTGAATGCGTGGTTTAATGGAATATGGTCTCAAATTGCCTTTGCATTCCAGATGTCATTTATGGTCGTTACCTGCTCGGTTACGGCTAGGTCTAAGCAAGTGAAAAATGGCTTGACTAAATTGGCAAGATTGGTAAAAACACCAGTGGCAGCCATAATATTGCTTATGATTTTCGGATATATTTCAAGTTTTATGAACTGGGCTTTTGGTACAATAGCAACCCCAGTATTGGCCATGCAAATGACCAAGAACATCAGAGGATTGCACTTTCCGATGTTGATTGCAGCCGGGTATTCAACAATGATTCTAGGTCAATGTTGGGGGCCAAGCGCATCAGTATACGCTTTGATTGCAGGGTCTGAGCATTTTCTGGTGGATAAGATCGGTGTTATAACCCAAGATGTATCTGTTTATAATTCTATGAACACCGTGTTGTTTTGGTTCCTGGCAGTCGGTACCATCATATTGACAATCAAGACTATGCCGCCAAAGCATGAAGTTGTTGAGTTTCATGGACTAGACGATGTTGAAGAAACTGTGGTTGAAGAAGTCAAGGGCAAAAAAACTTTTGCTGACAGAATGAATAACAGCAGAGTTATCATGTATCTAATTGGTGCGGCAGGATTGGTTAATATCGGTTATACAATTTCTCAAAAAGGGATACTTGGTTCATTAAGTCTGAACTTTGTAATCTTCATTTTTCTGACAGTCAACTTCTTTCTTTATAACGCGCCATCCGAATTTATTGCTTCTTACAGAAAAAATATGGGTTTGGCTACAGATGTTATGATACAATTCCCCTTCTACGGTGGGATACAGGGCATGATGTCAACCTCAGGACTTGGACAAATCATTGTTGGCGGATTCACATCTATAGCCACTGCTTACACATTGCCTCTTTTCTCATATTATTCAGCATCAATTGTAAACCTGTTTATACCATCACAGGGCGGTCAGTGGATCATCCAAGGTCCTATATTGGTAGATGCTGCTATTGAGCTAAATGCAAACATCCCTCATGTTATCAATGCGTTTGTATATGGAGATGAGGCAACAAACTTATTACAACCGCTTTATGTCATACCTGCATTGGCAATTGTCAGGATGAAGCTAAAAGATGTGTGGGGGTACATGGCGTTTATATGGCTGTTCTGGTTCATATTTACGACAATAGGATATTTGGTACTTCCAGCATTCCTATAAACATCATTAAACTAATAACAATAAAATATCTGACAACAAACCGAAGCCTAATTAAGCTTCGGTTTTTTGCATTCATAGATATATCATGTTAGAATGACAAGTAAATATTAATACCAGAAAAAATAAATTGTATATTTAATAAAAAAATAGTGCAATTTTTTCTAAAAGTATTATAATGATAACGGCATTCATAATAAATGAAAATCGTATGCTGCAAGAGGAGGACAAATGAATTTAAGAGATTATCTGACCCCGGCAGAGTGGACCAGATTTAGAGAGTTTTCAGCTGATAAGGAAACGCCTTTTCTGATGATTGATTTAAAAAAGATTAAAAAGAATTACATTGATTTCAAGCGAAATTTCGAGCAGGCAGACATGTATTATGCTGTGAAAGCAAGTCCATCAGTTGAGGTTTTATCTGTATTGGATGAACAAGGTTCGTGCTTTGACATAGCATCCATCTATGAATTGGACAGATTGTTGGGGTTAGGCGTGTCGCCAGATCGAATAAGCTATGGCAATACAATCAAAAAAACAAAAGAGATAACTTACGCATACGATAAGGGTGTTAGACTTTTCGCATCGGATAGCGAAGCTGATCTTCAAAATCTTATAAAATATGCGCCGGGATCCAAGATTTACATTCGTTTACTTGTAGAAGGCGCTATGTCGGCAGATTGGCCATTGGCAAGAAAATTTGGCTGCAGCATGGAAGAGGTTAAGAGATTGATAGCATTGGCCAAATCCCAAGGAGTTGACATCTATGGTGTTTCCTTCCACGTTGGATCCCAGCAGAGAAACATTTTGGTCTGGCAATATGCACTGATGAAAGTTTGGGATATTTTCGAGTGGGCCTTGGATAATGAAGGTGTTCAGCTTGAAATGATCAATATGGGTGGCGGATTTCCATCGGACTATTATTATCTAACTGAGGATATGGACGTCTACGCTGAACATATCAATCGATTTCTTGAAGAATATTTTGGCGATAGAATGCCAAGGATCATAATTGAACCTGGTCGTTCCTTGGCAGGCAATACTGGCGTTTTAGTCAGTGAGATTGTCTTGATTTCTCAGAAAAACCAGTTTGAACCTTATCAATGGATTTATCAAGATACAGGAATGTTCAACGGTTTGATAGAAACCATGGGCGAGGCGATCAAATATCCGATCTACACAGAAAAGAAGGGTGAAAAAGGCGAATACATTCTGGCTGGACCGACCTGTGACAGTATGGACATTTTATACCAGGATTTCAAATATGAGTTTCCTTTGAGCCTTGAAATAGGTGACAGACTGTATTGGCTATCAACAGGCGCATATACAAGCAGCTACTGTTCGGTGGAATTCAATGGCTTTCCACCTATGAAGACATATTTCATAGACTAAAATCAAGACCTCTTGTTGATCACAGACACCGAACCATCATTGATATGGGCGGTGTCTTTTAAACTTGACTTATAAAAAAAGTTTAAGTAAAATAGTATAAACGAACAATTGTTCCTATATTGCTGGATAATAGCTTTACCATTGAGGTTAAAATGAATAAATTTAAAATCGTTTCGGAATACACATTGACGGGAGACCAGCCTGATGCCGTTGAAAAACTGGCAAAAGGCATCGAATCTGGGATCAAATACCAGACATTGCTCGGAGTGACAGGTTCAGGCAAAACCTTTACGATGGCCAATATAATTGAAAAAGTTCAGAAACCAACTTTAGTGATGGCACATAATAAAACGTTGGCAGCACAACTATGTTCCGAGTTCAAGGAGTTTTTTCCTGAGAATGCTGTTGAGTTCTTCGTGAGTTATTATGACTATTATCAACCAGAGGCATACGTTCCTTCATCAGATACATATATTGAAAAGGACTCCTCCATCAATGATGAGATTGATAAATTAAGGCACTCGGCCACTGCAGCGTTATCTGAAAGGCGAGATGTCATCATAGTAGCCTCTGTATCATGCATTTATGGATTAGGCAGCCCTGTGGATTATGAAAACCTGGTCATATCGCTTAGACCTGGCATGATCAAGGATAGAGATGATATAATCGCTAAACTTATAGAAATACAATACAAAAGGAACGACATAAGCTTCACCAGAGGAACATTCAGAGTCAGAGGAGACGTATTGGAGGTGTTTCCAGCTTCCTCCTCGGAACAAGCTGTCAGAATAGAATTTTTTGGCGATGAAATCGAAAGAATAACTGAAGTCAATTCCATAACCGGGGAAATCCTGGGCAGAAGAAAACATGTAGCAATCTATCCGGCATCCCATTACGCAACCACAGATGAGAATATACAACGGGCAGTTGAAAGTATCAGTATGGAATTGGAACAGAGGTTGGATGAGCTTAGGAGAGATAACAAACTCGTTGAGGCCCAAAGACTGGAACAAAGAACAAAATACGACCTTGAGATGTTAAAGGAAATGGGTTTCTGTTCCGGCATTGAGAATTACTCAAGACACATCAACAACTTGCCGCCGGGAACACAGCCATACACTTTAATTGATTATTTTCCTGACGATTTTCTGCTGATTATGGATGAGTCCCATGTCTCGGTTCCACAAGTGCGTGGCATGTATAACGGTGACAGGTCTAGAAAACAGACTTTAGTTGATTTTGGTTTCAGACTGCCTTCAGCTCTCGATAACAGACCTTTGAAATTTGATGAGTTTGAGCAAAAAATCAACCGTGTGGTTTTTGTAAGCGCAACGCCAGGACCTTATGAGTACGAGCACTCCAAAGTTGTCGCTGAGCAAATTATCCGGCCTACTGGACTGATAGATCCGGAAATAACCATAAGACCTGTAGAGGGACAAATCGATGATCTTATAAAGGAAATAAGAAGTGTTGTTCTCAAGAATCAGAGAGTTTTAGTTACAACTTTGACAAAGAGAATGGCAGAAGATCTTTCGTTTTATTTTAAGGACATTGGGATCAATGTCAGATATCTTCATTCAGATATTGACACCCTTGAAAGAATTGAAATAATAAGGGATCTAAGAATTGGAAAGTTTGATGTGCTGATTGGTATAAACCTTCTGAGAGAAGGACTTGATTTGCCGGAGGTTTCCTTGGTCGCCATATTGGATGCGGATAAAGAAGGCTTCTTGAGGTCCGAGACAGCGTTGATACAGACAGTTGGAAGAGCCGCTCGAAATATTGATGGACATGTAATCATGTATGCCGATAGAATCACTAATTCAATGGAAAAAGCCATCTATGAAACAAATAGAAGGAGACAGATACAAACGGCCTATAATGTTGAACACAACATAACACCACAGTCGATTATAAAGAGTGTCAGACAAATAATAGAAGCGACAACTGTAGCGGAAGACGATCTACAATATAGCATAAAGGGACAGAATATTGAAATTCACAGTGAAAAGGATATGCTCAAACTTCTTTCCAGCTTGAACGATGAGATGATGGAAGCGGCGAGAAACCTAGAGTTTGAAAAAGCAGCCACAATAAGGGACGAAATCAAAAAACTAAAAAAAATCAGCAACATGTTTGTATAGAGAGGATTAGATGGAAAACAAAATATTCATAAAAGGCGCTAAGGAGCATAATCTAAAAAACATAGATGTAGAACTGCCAAGAAACAAATTCATTGTATTCACGGGACTAAGCGGGTCCGGAAAATCATCCCTGGCTTTTGATACCATTTATGCCGAAGGCCAGCGAAAGTATGTCGAGAGTCTATCATCCTACGCCAGACAATTCCTGGGTCAGATGGAAAAGCCTGATGTGGAGTATATTGAAGGTTTATCTCCAGCTATATCCATTGATCAAAAGACAACCAATAGAAATCCCAGATCCACAGTGGGAACGGTTACTGAGATACATGATTATTTAAGATTGCTATATGCGAGAGTAGGGATCCCCCACTGTCCAGAGTGTGGCAGAGAAGTCACGTCACAGACCATAGATCAGATTGTTGATATAATCTGTGATTTTCCCGAGAACACCAGAATACAGATTATGGCACCAGTGGTCAGAGGCCAAAAAGGAACACATGCCAAATTATTGGCTGGACTGAAAAAAGAGGGATATGTAAGGATTCGGGTAAACGGGGAGATGCGTGAACTCGAGGAGAATATTGTTCTCGATAAAAACATTAAACACAATGTTGAGATTGTGGTCGACAGGATTATTGTTAAAGAGGGCATCATCAAAAGAGTGACTGACTCTGTTGAAAAAGCTCTTGAACTGGCTAATGGATTGGTTTTAGTCAATAGCATGAACGGCGAGGATCTTACCTTGAGCACTGAGTTTTCATGTACACATTGCGGTATTAGTTTGGGTGAGATTTCTCCCAGGGTTTTTTCATTCAATAATCCTTATGGCATGTGCAAGGAATGTAATGGACTGGGAGTCAATAAGGAAATAGATGTAGATTTGATTATTCCCAATTGGGAGTTGTCAATACCTGAGCGTGCAGTCTCACCCTTTGGGACAGATGAGTTCGGCTATTATTTCCAGATTTTCAAGGCTATTGCCGATCATCATAAATTCGACATTGACAAACCATTAAAAGATGCACCTGAGAAGTTTATCAGTGAGATATTGTATGGTACAAATGGCAGAAAAGTAAAAATCAATTTTGAAAGCAAATACAATGGACAAAGATCACTGCACAAGGAATTTGAAGGTGTGGTAAACAACCTGCAAAGGAGATATCTAGAAACCAATTCCCCCCCCATTCGATTGTGGATTGAGAGCTTCATGAGTGAGACACCCTGTCATGCCTGTGGTGGTGCACGGTTAAATCCTACAGCCCTTGCTGTGACAATTGATAACCACAATATTTTTCAATTGTCATCTATGCCTGTCGATAGAATACTGAATTTTTTTCAAGATTTGCATCTTGACGAAAGAAAGCGATTTATTTCACATCAAATTCTAAAAGAGATTAATGCCAGAATTGAGTTCCTTATGAATGTAGGATTGGATTACCTAACATTGGCGAGAAATACCAGCACCTTGTCAGGAGGAGAGTCACAGAGAATAAGATTGGCAACCCAAATTGGCTCTAGTCTGGTAGGCGTCTTATATGTGCTTGATGAGCCAAGCATCGGACTCCATCAGAAGGATAATGCAAGATTGATCAAAACCCTCAGAGATTTGACGGATTTAGGCAACACACTGATTGTTGTAGAGCATGACGAGGAAACCATATACTCTGCGGACCACATCCTTGATATCGGACCAGGTGCAGGAATACATGGCGGAGAAGTAGTGGCACAAGGAACTGTAGAAGATATAATTGGGAACAGTAAATCAATAACAGGCAAATATCTGACAGGAGAACTAAAAATTGATATCCCCCTTTTTAGAAGAAAAGGAAATGGTAAAATGATCAGCATTTTAGGGGCAAAAGAAAATAATCTGAAAAACATAGATGTCAATATACCTCTTGGGATTTTCACATGTGTCACAGGTGTTTCAGGGTCGGGTAAAAGTTCTTTAATCAATGAAATCCTGTTTAAGGGTGTACACAGAAAATTTCACAAGACGAGAATCCCACCCGGAAACCATCAGGACATTTTAGGTGTGGAACATCTGGACAAAATAATCAATATAGACCAGTCTCCTATTGGAAGAACACCAAGATCAAATCCTGCCACTTATACAAAGGTTTTTGACCAAATTAGAGACTTGTTTGCCATGACAAATGAAGCGAAAGCGAGAGGATACAAAAAAGGCAGATTCTCTTTCAATGTAAAGGGTGGGAGATGTGAGGCATGCAAGGGAGATGGCATTGTCAGAATAGAGATGCATTTTTTACCGGATGTTTACGTTCCATGCGAGGTTTGCAAGGGCAAAAGGTACAATAGAGAAACCCTTGAAGTTAAATATAAGCACAAAAATATCCACGATGTTTTAGATATGTCTATTGAGGAATCATTGGATTTCTTTGAAAATATCCCTAGCATATACTCAAAGCTGAAGACTATGTTTGATGTAGGATTAGGTTATATCAAGCTTGGACAGCCCTCTACTCAACTATCAGGTGGGGAGGCTCAGAGAATTAAGCTGTCATCTGAACTTAGCAAGAGAAGCACTGGTAAAACACTTTATATTCTTGATGAACCAACAACTGGATTACACATGGCTGATGTGCATAAACTTGTGCTGGTATTGAATGAGTTGGTGGAAGGAGGCAATACAGTAGTTGTTATTGAACATAATCTTGATGTGATTAAAACTGCCGATTATCTGATTGATTTGGGTCCAGGCGGAGGGGACAAAGGTGGCAGGATAATCGCCACCGGCACCCCTGAAGAACTGGTAAAAGTGGAGAACTCCTATACCGGAAACTACTTAAAAAGAATGATTACAGGTTGAATAAATTTTCCTGACATTGTATAATCAACAGTAATCAGTGGTTATGAACTGATTACTGTTGATTTATTTTTTGCCAAAAACAAAAAAGGATGGACTGCATGATAAATATTGATGAAAACATCATCGACCTCATACCTGTAGGGATTATAAAAGGAAAATTTTCAGCGAATAATCATAAAGAAGTGGATGATTTCGTGGTTTTATACGCGAACCATTATATGGAATCCTTGTCAGGTCACAAGAAGGCTAAATTGGAAGGTAATACATTGAAGCAACTGTATCCGGACTCTTCTGGATCGACGGACGATTGGCTTAAGCAGATAAGAAAGACTGTTATGGAAAAAGAACACAAGCATATCAATCAATATATTGATGTCTTCAACAAGCATCTGAGCATGGATATCATTGGACAGGACGATGGCAGCTTTTTTATGATTTTGAACGACAATACAGAGAGGCTTCAGAACAGAAAAAAACTCATGGAAAAAGAAAGCGAAATAGAATACGTAAATTCAGAGCTCAGGAAGAAAGCCAACATGGACACAATGACCTCGACCTATAATTATCAGTTTATACTAAAATTATTGAAAGATGAGATTGATACGGCAAAAAATGAAAAATCAAAATTGTCAGTTGCCTTGTTGGATATTGATGATTTTACCACCATAAACAGAAAATACGGCACAGACATTGGGAATGCAGTTTTAATCGAGACTGCTACAGTGTTGAGAAACTGCATTAGAAAAATTGACTATCTTGGGAGAACAGGAGCCGACGAATTCTTGCTGATTTTAAGCAATGTGGATATGGATATTGCCAAGATAATTATTAACAGAATTCAGACTCAAATGTATTTGGACATTCAAAATGCAAAAGATTTAGAAGTGACAATCAGCGGTGCTGTCATTGAATACACTGGAGAAGACAATGAGGAGTTCTACTATAGAATAAGGGAAAAATTAGAGAACGCTAAGAAAATGGGTAAGAATAGGATTGTTTTCCAAAGCTGAGTGCCAATGATGGAAACTACCTGACTGCAGTATCTTGAAATGGAGAGAAGATGTTTGATATAAAACATGAGTTGACAAAAATACCCGATCTGCCGGGCATCTATATGATGAAAGACGATGGTAGCCAGATCATTTATATTGGAAAGGCCAAGAACCTGAAAAAAAGGATTAAGCAATATTTTCAATCCCAAAACCATGCTGTAAAGATTCAGAAGATGATTGAAAACATATTTTCCTTTGAGTACATCATAACCGATTCTGAGATTGAAGCCTTAATGTTGGAATCTAACTTAATCAAAAAACATAAGCCGAAGTACAACACACGATTAACTGATGATAAGTCATATCCATACATCAAAGTAACCACCAAGGACAAGTTTCCAAGGGTATATAAAGTAAGAGAAATCAGCCAAGACGGAAACAAGTATTTTGGTCCTTATACCAGCGCATTAGCGGTTAAACAAACGATTGAAAGCATAAGAAACATTTTTAAAATCAGAGATTGCAACCTCAAAATCATTACTGGCAAAGAAAACACCAGACCTTGCTTGAACTATTATATCAATCGATGCAGTGGACCCTGCATAGGCAAAATATCCAGCGAAAAATACATGGAAAATATTCACAAGATTTTGGATTTGTTGAATGGGAAGGAAGAAGGTTTGATTGGAGAGCTTGAAAAAAGAATGGTTGAGGCTTCCGAGAATCTTTTGTTCGAACATGCGGCTATCTATAGAGACCAGATAGAAGCTATAAAAAATCTAGGTGAAAAGCAAAAGGTTGCAAAAGCAAGCTTTAAGGATATTGATATAATCGGTGTGGCATATGGGGAAAACGACGCTATAGCTCAGATTTTTTTCATTAGAAGTGGTAAAATAACAGGTAGAGAAGATTATTTGCTAACCGTGAACCTGAATGATTCACCAGAGGAGATTATCGAGTCTTTTGTCAAGCAATACTACACAGGCACAGTCTATATTCCCAAAGAGATTTTTATTGAAAAAGAGTTGGAAGATATGGAGCTGATAGCAAGCTGGTTAAGTGAAATCAGAGGCAATAAAGTCACTTTGAGGGTTCCTAAAAAAGGCGAGAACAGCATGCTGATGAAAATGGTCAGAAAAAACGCTGAGGAAAAACTGAACAAAGATGTCACTAGAATAAAAATCCAGAAAGAAGAAAGTCTTGCTGCAGTCGATGAACTGGCCTCCCTGATAGGACTTGAAAGTGTACCTAGGAGGATTGAAGCGTTTGACATATCAAACATCCAAGGAATGGAGAATGTTGGCTCTATGGTTGTCTTTGAAAATGGCGAATCGAAGAAGAGTGATTATAGAAGATTTAAAATTAGAAGTGTATATGGTCAAAATGATTACAAGAGCATGGCAGAAATGATCGACAGAAGGATAAGTCGAGGTTTGAGCGAAAACAGCTCAGTTGAAAAAGAAAAAAAATTCAATCAGATGCCGGATCTGATTTTAGTGGATGGCGGCAAAGGTCACGTCAGTATTGTAGAAGATACCTTGATAAACTATGGTTTGACAATTCCTGTCTGCGGCATGGTCAAAGATGACAGACATATCACAAGGGGATTGATTTATGAGAAGAAGGAAGTGATGCTGCTTCGGAATACCAAGATATACAGATTCATCAGCTCCATTCAGAATGAGGCACACCGTTTCGCAATCACCTATCATCGCGATTTAAGGAAAAAGAATGCATTTAAAACAATATTGGATGATATTGCTGAAATTGGGGAAAAAAGAAAACTATCGCTTCTGAACACATTTGGTTCAGTGGAGAGTATTTCTACAGCAACCTTGGAAGAGCTAGAAAAAGCGCCATCAATGAACAAGTTGGCTGCTTTACGGGTCTATGATTTTTTTGAAAAAAAGAGGTCAACAAAATGAAGTCAATTTCAATTAACAAGATAATCACTGCAATGAATCTGGAAATTATTCACATACCTGAAAGCGCTGAAATGATGCTATATAACAGCGAGCTATTGAGACCAGGGCTTCAATTGGCCGGTTTTTTCGATACATTTGCCTATGAGCGTATACAAATCATTGGCAAGACAGAGACCCATTATATCGAAACATTGACAGGGGATTTGAAAGCAAACAGGATCGATAAGCTATTTGCATATCCTCTACCTGCGGTCATAGTCACATCGGGCATGAAAGTCGATCCAGTTTTAGTGTATTGTGCAAAAAAACATGGCCGGGTGCTTTTAAGGACTCAAGATAAATCTACCAAGCTTATCAGCAACCTGATGAATTTTCTCGAGGAAATGCTGGCACCTGAAAAAACAATTCATGGAGTGGTGATGGAAGTGTACGGCGTGGGCGTTTTATTGAGAGGTCAAAGTGGCATAGGAAAAAGCGAGACAGCTTTAGAGCTGATCAAAAGAGGACACAGGCTGGTGGCTGACGATGCTGTAGTTCTAAGCAAAATTGATAACGTCATTTACTGCGCTTCAGAGCCTATTACCAGACATCTTCTTGAAATAAGAGGAATTGGCATTATTGATGTCAAGCATCTTTATGGGGTAGGCTCAGTGAAAATCCGCCAAAAACTTGGACTAATAGTTGATTTGGAAGAGTGGTCAGACAAAAAATATTATGACCGATTGGGATTTGATAATGAGTTCGAGGATATTTTTGATATCAAAATCAATCGCGTCACCATACCGGTTAGACCAGGCAGAAATATTGCAACCATCGTTGAGGTTGCATCAATGAATCTACGACAAAAGTTGCTTGGGTACTCCATGGAAGATGAATTCAACAGAAGAGTAGAAGATTTATCAGGCTATGAGATTTGAATCACTAAATTGTTTTTTTGTTGTACATCATAAACTATTTGATTTAACAAACTGAACATAATGCAGAAGATAATGTTACATCTTGAAAAACAGGCACTCTAGAGTCTTGCGCGATTATACACATGGTCAGCAATTAAAATGATTATGTTTTCTATTGACGATATAGTGCTAACATATTATACTTAGATGTATCAGTCTGCATATTGTATACAATTTAACTAAGGAGGTCATGTTCAATGTCAAAAATAATGAAAAGTATGGACGGTAATACAGCAGCAGCTTATGTTGCTTATGCATTCACAGATGTAGCGGCCATTTATCCGATTACGCCATCATCTACAATGGCGGAAGAGGTGGATGATTGGGCAGCTCATGGCAAAAAAAATATTTTCGGCCAGGAAGTAAGAGTGACTGAGTTACAGTCAGAAGCAGGTGCCTCAGGTGCGGTTCACGGCTCATTGGCGGCTGGTGCCCTGACAACAACCTTTACTGCATCACAAGGTCTATTGTTAATGATTCCTAATATGTACAAAATTGCCGGAGAGTTGTTGCCGGGCGTTTTCCATGTTTCTGCACGTGCAGTAGCAGGGCATGCTTTATCGATATTTGGAGATCATTCAGACGTTATGGCAACTAGACAGACAGGATTTGCACTGCTGGCTTCTGGAAGTGTGCAGGAAGTTATGGATTTGGCAGCAGTGGCACATTTGACAGCCATAAAAGCTAGGGTTCCTTTTGTGCATTTCTTTGACGGCTTCAGAACGTCTCACGAGATTCAAAAAATTGAAGTCATTGAATATGACCAATTTGCAAAGCTTGTGGATTATGATGCGTTAAAGGCATTCAGAGACAGATCATTGAACCCCGAACATCCGGTGACCAGAGGTACTGCTCAGAATCCTGACATATTCTTCCAAGCCAAAGAAGCATCAAATGGATTTTATGATAGCTTGCCTGAAGTTGTGGTAGGTTACATGGATGAGATCAACAAAATAACAGGAAGAAACTATAAGCCTTTCAATTATTATGGTGCACCGGATGCGGAGAAGGTAATTGTCGCTATGGGTTCAGTCACAGAAACGATTGAAGAGACAATTGACTACTTGACGGCAAAGGGCGAGAAGGTTGGAGTTGTCAAGGTGCATCTATACAGACCTTTTACCGAGAAGTATTTCTTTGATGTTTTACCAAAATCGGCGAAAAAGATAGCAGTATTGGATAGAACCAAAGAACCGGGATCATTGGGTGAACCATTATATATGGACATCAAATCAATGTTTTACAATAAGGCAGACAAACCACTGATTGTTGGTGGCAGATATGGTTTGGGGTCTAAAGACACCACACCGTCTCAAATCGTGGCGGTTTACAATAACTTGAGTATGAATGAACCCAAGGATGGATTTACCATAGGTATTGTGGATGATGTGACCTATAAATCCCTTCCGTTGGAAAGCAAGATAGAGTCTTCTCAAAAAGGCACTATAAGATGTAAGTTCTGGGGATTGGGATCAGATGGTACTGTCGGGGCCAACAAGAATGCCATTAAAATCATTGGTGACAAAACAGATCTTTATACACAAGGCTATTTCTCATATGACTCTAAAAAGTCAGGCGGCGTTACAATTTCACATCTGAGATTCGGAGATAAACCAATAAAATCGACATATCTTATAAGTGAGGCTGATTTTATTTCATGCTCCCAACAATCTTACGTTGATAAGTATGATTTGCTTAAAGGCTTGAAAAAAGGCGGGACATTCCTTCTTAACACGTTATGGAACGCTGAGGAGCTTGATCGTTACCTGCCTGGCGAGATGAAGAAATATATCGCTGACAATGAGATTAATTTCTATACCATCAATGCAACTGAAATTGCAGAAAAACTAGGACTTGAAAACAGAACAAACATGATTATGCAGTCTGCGTTCTTCAAGTTGGCAGAAGTCATTCCATTGGATGACGCGGTCAGATTCTCAAAAGAAGCAATCTATGAAACTTATGGCAACAAAGGTGATAAGATTGTCCAGATGAATGAAGATGCTGTAGACAAAGGCATAACAGAGTTGGTGAAGATTGGAATACCTGCAGCATGGTCCGATATGGCTGCAAAAGATAACAATGCCAATTCAGATAAGCCGGATTTCATAAAAAATGTTTTAGAGCCAATGAACAGGCAAGAAGGCGATGCACTTCCTGTCAGCACATTTGTCGGTAGGGAAGATGGCACTTTCCCTATGGGAACTTCAGCCTACGAAAAACGTGGAATTGCTGTAAACGTGCCTGAGTGGCAAAAAGAGAACTGTATTCAATGCAATCAATGTGCATTTGTTTGTCCTCATGCGGTTATAAGACCTTTCTTGATCAATGATACAGAAAAAGCCGCAGCACCTGAAACCTTTGAAACGATTAAAGCAACAGGCAAAGGATTTGAAGGATTGGAATATAGAATACAGATTTCCTCTCTGGACTGTACTGGTTGTGGCAATTGTGCCGATATATGTCCAGCCAAACAAAAGGCTTTGATTATGAAGCCGATCGCTTCTCAAACAGAGAATCAGATTCCAAACTGGGATTATGCCATCAAAAACATCAGTATAAAAGATAATCTGATGGATAAGAAAACCCTAAAAGGAAGTCAGTTCGCATTCCCATACCTTGAGTTTTCGGGCGCTTGTGCAGGTTGCGGTGAAACGCCGTATGCCAAAGTCATCACTCAACTTTATGGAGATAGGATGATGATTGCCAATGCAACAGGTTGTTCATCCATTTGGGGGGCTTCCGCTCCATCGACAGTTTACTGCCAAGACACTAATGGCAAGGGACCTTCATGGGCCAACTCATTATTTGAAGACAACGCTGAATACGGTTATGGAATGACTATGGGAGTCAATCAGATTAGATCTGGCATTAAGGATAAGATGGAGACATTGATTGGAAAGGACTGTTTGGATGGTTCTGTCAAAGAGGTTTTAAGCGCTTGGATTCAAACCATGGAGGATGGCGAGACATCAAAAGAAACTTCAGCTAAAGTTGTTGAGGCGTTAGAATCCGTTAAATCCTGTGATGGTTGTGAAAATGAAATAAAAGATATTCTCGAGAAAAAAGACTATCTCATTAAGAAATCAGTCTGGATTATTGGCGGAGACGGATGGGCCTATGATATAGGATATGGCGGTTTGGACCATGTTTTAGCCAGCGGTGAAGATGTGAATGTTCTAGTGTTTGACACAGAGGTCTATTCCAATACAGGTGGTCAATCGTCCAAAGCTACACCTACTGCTGCTACTGCGAAATTTGCTGCAGCCGGAAAACATGTAAAGAAGAAAGACTTGGGAATGATAGCGACAACTTATGGCTATATATATGTGGCGCAGGTGGCCATGGGCTCAAACAAGAATCAATTTATGAAGGCTATTGTTGAAGCAGAGAGTTACAAGGGTCCATCATTGATTATAGCATACGCGCCATGTATCAATCATGGCATCATGGAGGGCATGGGCAGGACACAGTATCAGGAAAAGAGGGCGGTTGACTCTGGCTACTGGCATCTGTACAGATTTGATCCAAGACTTAAGGAAGAAGGTAAAAACCCATTTGTTTTGGATTCTAAAGAACCAACCGAATCCTTCAGAGATTTCCTGATGAGCGAAGTAAGATATACAACACTCAAAAGACAGTTCCCTGATGTAGCATAAGAATTATTTGCAAAAGCTGAAAAAGATGCAAAAGAAAGATATAACAACTATAAAAGAATGGTTGAAATGAAATATTAAAAAAAAGAGTCCCGGCTGAAAGGCCGGGATTCCTAATATTCACCTTAACTGAACCAAATATCAATTTCTCTTTTTGCGTCGATGGGATTAGCTGATCCATGGACGGCATTCATCGTTAGATTCGTACCGAAGGATTTTCTGATAGAACCGATCTCAGCCTCATCAGGGTTGGTTTTTCCATTGATTTTGCGAACCTTTTCAATAGCATTTTCCGCCGACAAAACCATAGCGACAACTCTATCGCTTTTCATGAAATCAATCAGATCTTGATAAAAATCCTTGCGGATATGTTCCCGGTAATGTTTGGCTAAAATAACCTCGTCAGGAATCAATATCTTTATGGATTCAATATTCAATCGATTTTCCTCATAAACAGAGATTATTTTACCGACCTGTTTTTTTGAGACAGCATCAGGTTTTATTAAAACCAGTGTTTTTTCCATTATTAATCACCTCTTTTATATGG
>DMAP01000047.1 GCA_003446975.1 Clostridiales bacterium
ATTTCAGGACATTGCTATGATTAATGGCAATCAAATCACTGATACATCATTATAAGAGAGGTTAATGAATGGATAGTAAAATACTGATAGTAGACGATGAACCGTTATTGGTCAAAGGCTTGAAATATAGCTTGGAACAGGATGGATACGCAATTGAATCAGCAAGCGATGGTAAGGAAGCTCTAGACAAGTTTGAAAGCCATAGGTATGACCTGATCATACTGGATCTGATGTTGCCGGAAATAGATGGCCTTGAGGTTTGTCAGCGTATTAGGGAGAAATCCGATACACCAATCATCATGCTTACTGCAAAAGGCGAAGATATGAATAAGATTCTTGGCTTGGAGTACGGTGCCGATGATTATATGACCAAGCCATTCAATATTCTTGAGTTGAAGGCGAGAGTCAAGGCAATACTAAGGCGTTCTGCAACAAAGAGCAACAGTCTGAACGATCAGATAATTTACATTGATGATTTTATTCTCAATACCCTAGGCAGAAAAGTGATTATAAACGGAAAGGAGGTTGGTCTGACAGCAAAAGAATTTGATTTGCTGATCCTATTGGCGACCAATCCCGGAAAGGTGTTTAACCGTGAGGAGTTGCTTGAAATCATATGGGGATATGAGTACTACGGAGATCTTCGAACGGTGGATGTTCATGTTAGAAGATTGAGAGAGAAAATCGAAAAAGACTCAAACAACTATGAGTATGTCTTGACAAAATGGGGAGTGGGATACTATTTCAGGAATAGGACTTAAAAATAGATTTGTAAGCTTTAGGTGGAAAATGCTTTCCACCTACTTATTGCTTATTCTGGTTTTATTTTTTTTACTGACTACTCTGATTCCTCAATATATTGTGGATTGGCAGATTGAATACAGGAAAAACAGTCTTCAAGCGGCAGGTAATGAAATCGGAAAGAGAATCGATTATTACCTTGGTTTTTATGACTCCACCATTTATGTTACCTATATTGACAATGTCACTAGGCAGTATGCGGTGAGTCTGGACTCCAGAGTCATGATTTTTGACGATGATGGGAAAATCATATCTGACTCAAATAATCAGTTCAAACAACAGGTTCTGGACTTGCCACAAATCAGAGATGCACTTAAGGGATCCACCACCTGGAGCAATTATTACTTTAATGATATCGGAAACGTTCTATATCTGGCTGTTCCTGTAATGATTGAAAATAACGTAAGAGGTGGGGTTTTAATCGCTAACTCGATTAATGACTTATACGATAATGTGGATGTAATCAACAACACAATAAAGACCATTATTTTTATAGCCGGTATTTTGATTACTGTCGGTGTTGCAATAATCTCCAATCATTTCTTAAAACCGATAAACAAGTTTTATCCTGTTATAAACAAACTATCAATGGGAGACTTTGGCGATCGTGTGGAAGTTATGTCCAATGATGAGTTTAGAATGCTGGCTGACTCATTTAACAGCATGAGCATCAAATTGAATGAGGTGGAACAACAACGAGAGGATTTCGTCGGAAATGTGTCCCATGAGTTGAAGACACCATTGTCCTCTATCAAGCTGTTAAGCGAAAGCCTCTTAACACAAGATAAAGTCGAGGAGAAAGTTTACAAGGAGTTTTTGACTGATATAAACAATGAGGTTGACAGACTGAATAGCATTGTTACCGAACTTCTTTCTCTTGTTGATTTGAATAAAAAACATCTGGTTCTCGAATATGAGATGACAAATCTCAATCTAAACATTGAGAAGATTCTTGAACAGCTGAAGCCTTTCGCAGACCAAAAGAACATAAGGATTGCATTTGAGCAATCTGATAAAGTATTGATGAGACTTGATAAAAACAAAATCAAACAAGCTATCATCAACATCGTGCACAATGCCATTGTCTACACGCCGGAATCTGGGGTAGTAACGGTCAGATTGTACAAAGAACGAGATCAGGTTGTAATCGAGATAGAGGATACAGGTTACGGAATACCTAAAGAAAATATCGACTCAATATTTGACAGGTTTTATCGGGTGGACAGGGCAAGATCTAGACATACTGGTGGAACAGGCTTGGGTCTTTCCATCTCTAAGCAGATCATCAACCTTCACTATGGATCTTTAACTGTTTCAAGTGTATTGGGTGTTGGAAGCACATTCTATATCAGATTGCCGATTCAACAAGGGGTTTAATATGAAGCATAAAATTATTTTAACACTCTGTATTATCTCATTGTTTCTCATGACAGCATGTTATTCACGGGGAAAAGAGGAAGATGTCATTAAAATCTCGCCATTTCGAATAGAGCAAAGCGCATTTTTGCAATTGTATATCCCGAATAAGAGCCAGAGTTGTCTGATAACAGAAATGATAGGCGTATCAGAAATTGATGAATCCAGGGAAGTTGCTGAATCTCTTAACTTACTTGTAAGAAGGACGAATGAATCAGTGAATTTTGTCAACATGGATTCCATCATTTTCTTGAATATCAGTGTTGTTTCTGATACGGCCTTTATTGAATATGAGTTTCAGGAAAATACCGAGTTGACTGAAATGGAGGAGGCTTTGCTGCTTTATGCCATAATCAACACCGCTTCTATTCCACAGGAGATTGATTTTGTTAAGCTTAACAACAACAGCGGGTCAAAATACTTTTTTGAGCACTACAACATCGAGGTACCTTTGGCACCTTCCAATGCGCTGTTGTACAAGGACTATGTCAGTCCGATCAAAACGGTAAAAGGCCTATTTGAAGCCATCATTGACGGACGTGCACTGACGACACTTGAGGACATCGAAATCAACAATATAATTCAAAACTTGACTTTCCAGATTAAACGCTATAATATTCTAAACTATGAGTATAATAAATATGGAGATTTTACAACTGTCAAAGCTAGAATTGTCTTTATGGATGAAATCTATAATTCGAGAACTCTGGAGCTATCTTTTTTACTGGAACTGACAGGTGGAAGATTCAACATAAAAGAAATTATTGAACATTAGATGAATAAATATTGACAATAATGGAAATATATGATATTTTCATATAAACCTTTAATTTGGTCCGAGAGACTAAAAAGGAGCCAGAGATGAAAGCAATCAATTCTTATTTTATTATAATAAAAGCAATGGTGGTATAAATCCTGCCGATTGCTATTTTTTTTGGAGGAATTATGAAAGGCAGACTAATACTTGAGAATGGAATGATGTTTGAAGGGGAATGTTTCGGTTATCTAAAAGACAGCGTGGGAGAAGTGGTATTCAACACAGGAATGACGGGCTATCAGGAAATTCTGACAGACCCCTCATATTATGGTCAAATAGTTGTTATGACTTATCCACTTATTGGAAATTATGGAATCAATTATGATGATGTTCAGTCAAAGAATGTCAAAGTAAAGGGTTTTGTTGTGAGAGAAACATGTCATTCTCCAAGTAATTGGCGAAATGAAATCAGCTTCGAGGCCTATCTGAAAGAAGAAAGAATCATAGGAATCAAAGGGATTGACACTAGATATCTAGCCAAAGTCATCAGCAGAGAGGGAGCACTTCGAGGGATTATTACCACAGCCAAACTAAGTTATAACGATGTAAAAAGATTATTGGATACAAATCCGACATTAAATGCTGTCAGAACAGTCACTGTTAGAGAAATGGAAAAAATAAACGGGAAAGGTAAGCATGTGGCTATAATCGATCTGGGGATAAAAAGCAATATAATTAAATCCTTCAAAGATAGAGATTTCAAAATCACATTAATGCCTGCCTTTTCCACCTGCAATGAAATAATGGATGTTAAACCTGATTGTGTGTTCCTATCAAATGGTCCGGGAGACCCAAAAGAAATTTATGATGTTATTGATACAGTAAAAGCATTAATAGGAAAAATACCGATCATGGGCATTTGCTTGGGTCATCAGATAATAGCACTTGCCTGTGGAGCGGACACGCAAAAAATGAAGT
>DMAP01000044.1 GCA_003446975.1 Clostridiales bacterium
TGGCGAAGATTGTCACCGTATTCCTGGAGATTGAACAATCGTTCCAGCATATCTCTACGATTTTTCCCTTCCATTTTTAAAAAATCACTGAATTTCCCCTGAGGCAGCACAACAGTCCTTGTAAAATCATCTCTGGATAATCCGATAATTTCAGAGCATTTTTCAGTTACACCTTTCACTGATTCTTCAAGAACGACCACTTCATCTGTTGTGATATCCATAACCTTGCATTTGTCTGTGCGGGGCTTGAGACTGTTCTTATCCCTTTTGAAATCTCTTTGGACCAAATATATCTTATTTTCCTTGCCAGATATTTGAAATTTAAAGCTGACTTGTGCCTTCTCACAATTGGCATTGATGAAATCAGCGCTGTTTCTTGACACATCACCATACAATGCTAAGGTAATGCCATCCAAAATGGTGGATTTTCCACTGCCTGTAGGTCCAAATATGCCGAAAAATCCACCCCGGGTCAAAGCGATAAAATCAACTTCCTGCTCTTCTTCAAAACTATTCAGTCCTCTTATCTTTAGGTTAATCGGTTTCATTTTCATCCTCTCCGTAGACCAGGCTCAAAATCATATTCATGGTTTCCTGGGAGGCTTCAATGCCTCTTTGGTTTTTGTAGAAGTCTTTGAACAGCTCATCAAATGCTCTTTCTCTGAAGGTCTTTATTTCTTCTTCACCGGCAATCTCTTCCGGTGTTATTGGTCTGATGCTGATGATATCATTTTTTAAGTCTTTTAGTTCCTTTATCTGATTCTCCTTCAGATATTGGTCTGTCTTGATTTCAAGGTAAACCCAACAATTTCTGTTACTATTGTCTTCGCATTTTTTTATTGTATCTGCCAGACTGTCGCATTGCCATACTTCTATGGGTTTGTACGTCTTAAGAGGAATTTCCTCAATCGTTGGGATGGTCATAGGCGACAGGTCTACTTTCACTAGGCTCTTCTGAAAACTTATCTCGTTTTTGCTGTAATGTATTGGCGATCCCGCATATCTTGCACGCCTTTTGCTTCCCGGAACCATCTGAGGCTTGTGGACATGTCCCAAAGCAATATACTGCGCCGCTTCAGGCAAAATGTCACCACTTATCAAATAGCTCCCACCTAGTTGTATACTCCGCTCGGATCCACTCTCAACACTTCCCATGACGAATAAATGTGAAACCAGAAGATTGATTGTATCCTCCCTGTAATTTTTTTCGAGGTTTCTGAAGAGTTGATTCATTCTGTCTTCATAGGATCTGAGTTTTTCTTCATCGCTTTCCATGCCTGTGTATAATATTTCATTTAATCTCTTTTCACTGGGGAAAGCTACCGCGACAATAACAGCCCTTTCGCCATTAATCTCGATTTCTATGAACCCTTCCTCGGAGTCGATAATTTGATGCTGACCGTAAATCCCTGCCTCCACTACTGTCTTGGGTGTCCCCATCATGATAATTCCATGGTCTCTAGCCAGTGGACCGGCAGCAACCAATCTGTCTGGACTGTCGTGATTTCCAGCGATGACAAGTGTCAGACGTTTCCCGCCATCTGACAATCTTTTTAATGTATCATAAAACATTTTTTCCGCTTTTGCGGATGGATTGAAGCTGTCATACACGTCCCCTGCGATTATCACAAGATCAATGTCGTTTTCTTCTGCAATCCGCACAAAATCATCAAGAAACAACTCTTGTTCTTCCAATCTGCTAAATCCTTCCAGCGTCTTTCCCAGGTGCCAGTCCCCAGTGTGCAGTATTCTCATGTTATCCCCCCTGTACTCTTTTTTTTGAATTGGGTCTCATATCTATTTCTATAATGCTTTCGACAATGCCATTCCTGTGTCCTGTCAGGAAGCTTGTCATGCTTGCTGATGAACATGAGTGATTGGGAATGATCTCCAACTTGTCACCGATGTCGTATTTTTCCGGATCGACTGCATATATTTTGCCGACCTCCTCGGACAATGACACGACTTTCAACCCAGGATGACCTTTGACCCGACCATAGGTATCCAATCCTCCAACGCCATGGGCTCCTTTGTCAAGGCCTAGACATTTGCTCCCGCAATTGATCAGTAGATGGTTGCCATGTTTGGAAATGATTGAGCACTGGACTGTGAATGCACAATCTTTTTCCGTCGCCGTTCCCAAAATAATCTGAATATTGTCATGAAATACGTAATTCCCAGGTCTGACGATGTCTATAAACTCGTTTCGAACTTCCAGGTCAAAAGCGGGAGTGGTGCCACAAGCTGAGAATTGAAGATCTATTCCTTTTTCTTTTATATTTGTCTTTGCCACCTGCATTTTCTCCAAGCCAAAATGGCCCTGAATATTCACTTCTTCTTTATTTGAACATCCATAGACCTGTCCGGAATGTGTTGCTATTCCTGCTAATTCCAAGCTTTCTCCATTGATCACGTTCAAGGCGAACTTTCCCGCTTCTTCCGGTGAAACGCCAAACCTGCCCAGCCCTGAGTCTATGATGATAATGATTTTGCAAATCTGATTGTGCTTTTTAAAAAAATCGCTATAAAGCTTTATATGGCCCACATGGTCTAAGGCACAATAAAGATTGATCCTTTCAGAGATTGCGACTATTCTCCTGAGGTTGACTGAGTCAGCATACGGATAAGCAAGCATGATGTTCCCCATTCCCTTGTCTGCCAATATTTCCGCTTCATCTATCGTCCCCACCAGAAAGCCTTTAGCACCTGCCTTTAGTTGCAATGACGCGATGTAGGAGCTTTTATGGGTCTTTGTCATTGGCCAGAGCTGTTTTTTATTATCATCACAGGCTTTCTGGCAATCTAGTATGTTTTTTTCCAGAATTGTCAAATCAAGCAAAAATGAGGGAGTTTCCAAATCTTCTATTCTAAACATATGGCATTTCTCCTTCCAGTTTAGTACCAAACACCATTAAATTTTAGCATAATTTCCGGCATTATAAAAGGCACGTTGAATGGTTTTTCCAAAGTGCCTGTCTATTATTTCTTTTTTCTCTTTTTTTGAGCCTCTTCAACTATCAATCCCTTTAGCTTGTCCAGAGTTCTGGTATCAAGTGTGCCTCTATAGTTGATGCTGTTTTGCGAAATTTTTCTTCTTTTTCTTTCTATTTCGATTTCGGTATCTTTGACCAGATGATAGAATTCCCTTGCTGAAAGTCTCAGTCCCCCTCTTGAGAGGATCATCTGTTGAAGCATCCCGTCAGATGTGGCAACGGTGACTTTTTTTATTCTGCCGATTTCGTCTAGTTTTCTTTCTATGTACGCGTCAGCTGTTTCATTCTCTTTCGTAAATATAACCTCCAGCTGTCCATACTTTTCTTTTCTGAGACTTGTGCCTTTTACTTTATAGGCATCAAAAACCACTATTAGATTGATATCCCTGTACGACTGATACTCTATCATGATATCGATCAATTCCTGTCTGGCTGCTTCAATACTGACTTCTGCCATTTTCTGAAGCTCTTCCCATGCGTTAATGATGTTGTATCCGTCTACAAAAAGATATTCCTTGCCAATGTACATATTATCCTCTTTGCCTGATGACTTCGTAAATCAAAATGGTTGCAGCACAGGAAGCATTGAGTGAATTTATCTTTCCATACATGGGTATCTCAACAATAATATCACATTTTTCTCTTGTAAGCCTGCTGATGCCTTTTCCCTCTCCACC
This sequence comes from Clostridiales bacterium, assembly GCA_003446975.1. Classification (GTDB taxonomy): domain Bacteria; phylum Bacillota; class Clostridia; order Tissierellales; family Dethiosulfatibacteraceae; genus 38-11. Next base: position 3,671 of record DMAP01000044.1, read on the forward strand.
AATAACCAGCGCTAAAGAGCTGTCGTATTTTTCTTCATAGTAAGCCTTGTCTCCATTCATATCTGCGCCGTAAATCCAAAAACCTTTTCGCTTAAGATTATCTATTGTGGTGTTGATGTTCACAACTTTGATGATTGGTAGATATTCAAGGGCACCTGCCGATGTTTTGGCGACTGTATCGTTGATCTGGGCGGCTCTTCTCTCAGGTATGATGATACCATCCACACCTGCGCATTCGCAGCTCCGAATGATTGCACCGAAGTTATGAACGTCTGTTATGCCATCCAGAATTACCAAAAAAGGCTTTTTGTTTTTTTGATTGGCTATCTCCAGAACGTCATCTAGAGAATAATAGGCAAAGTCTTCCACGATAGCAACCAATCCCTGATGGTTTCCATCATTTGCCAAAGCATCTAGTTTGTTTTTACTCACCTCAAGCATCTTGATCGATTTTTCCGCAATTAAATCAAGCAAATCCTGGTCTATTGCTGATTTGTGTTTTCTTTCAATACAGTATATTTTCTCGATTTTCTTGTTGCTCCTAAGGACTTCCATAACAGGGTTTTTCCCAAATACAGTTCTCATTTTTTACCTCGTGATTGCTGTCTTGATTTTTTCAAACAGTTCTTCTATTCTCGTACTCTGGTTTGACATATAAAGATATCCAAATAACGCCTCGAGCCCAGTTGCATATTTATAGTCTGCTAGTTTGGCATTTTTAGGCACAGTGACACTTTTAGCATTTCTTCCTCTTTTGACGAACCTCAACTCTTCCTCTGTCAAGTCATTCTCGATGTATCTGAAAGCCACTGCCTGTGCTTCTGCTTTCACAAATCGAATCGCATTTTTGTGCAAATCGTTAACATTCATGTCATGTTTTTCTATCAGGTGGGATCGAACCAACAACTCATAGACAGCATCGCCAATATAAGCCAATTGAAGTGGAGACATAAGTCTCGGATCCTTGATCAATTTATTCTCTTCCATTTAACGCCGTCTCTTGTATCTTCTATTTCAATACCCATATCCAATAACTGGTTTCTAAACTCATCTGCAAGTTTGAAATCCTTTTTCTTTCTAGCTTCATTCCTTTTTTCGATAATTTGCAAAGCTAAATCAGATATTTCATCATTTGGCTCCTTATAAAGGATTCCAAGAACATCGGCCATAGCCATATAGATTTCCATTGTGAACCCGAGCGTCTCTATCGATGAGGTTTCATCAAGAGTTGTATTGATCAGCTTTGAAGTCTCAAACATAGCCGTTACAGCATCGGCTGTATTGATATCGTCCTCCATCGCCTTTTCAAACTCATCTTTTAGAGACAATAATTTTACTCGCGTGTGCTGGTCCATTTCCCCGTGTGAGTTCTTCTCCAACAATGATGCTAACTTGAATTTTGAATTGTATAATCTCTGTAGAGACGCCTCAGCCTGACGAATAGTCTCTCTGCTGTAATTAATTGGTTTTCTGTAGTGACCTGATACAATAAAAAATCTCAGGATTTCCAAGTCGTATTCCTTGCTGACATCCCGCACTGTAAAAAAATTGTTCAATGACTTGCTCATCTTCTCGTCATTGACATTGATCATCCCATTATGCAGCCAGTAGTTGGCAAAGGGTTTTCCCGTCAATGCCTCGCTTTGGGCTATCTCATTCTCGTGGTGAGGGAACTGAAGGTCTTCTCCTCCTGCATGTATATCAATTGTGTCGCCAAGAATATCTCGTGTCATCACGGAACATTCTATATGCCATCCAGGTCTGCCTTTTCCCCATGGACTTCCCCATGATGGCTCGCCAGGTTTTTCTTTTTTCCATAGTGCAAAGTCCGATGGCGACTTCTTCTCATCGTTGACATCCACTCTGGCACCGGATATCAGCTCATCGAGATTTTTTTTGGACAGCTTTCCGTAATCCTTGATTTTAGTTGTGTCAAAATAGACATTGCCATCTATGTTATAGGCGTATCCCTTTTCTTCCAATGCTTTTATAAACTTGATTATCCCACCTATATGCTCTGTGGCTCTAGGATTAATGGTTTCATCCACCAGTATGTTCAATCCTTTCACATCTGTCAGGTATTCGCGTATATATTTTTCTGCCAGCTCCTTGACAGTTGTATTTTCCTCTAACGCCTTGTTGATCAGCTTGTCGTCAATATCGGTGAAGTTTACAACATAAATCACCTCATAGCCCTTGTACTTGAAGTATCGTCTCAATGTGTCGAAAATTACAGCAGGTCTGGCGTTGCCTACATGTATGTAGTTATAGACAGTAGGACCACATACATACATCTTCACCTTATTGGGCATTAAAGGTATGAATTCCTCTTTTTGTCTGGTCAATGTATTATATAATCTCAAAGATACTCACCTTCCTAATCGTTTAAAGCGTCAAGTACAAACTCAATTCTCTTAATCAGCAACGATTTACCAAGAATAATAAAGGTTTTACCCATGTCCGGTCCATGCAACTGACCGGTTACCGCGGCTCTGATAGGCATGAATAAACCTTTGCCTTTTGCCCCCGTTTCGCTTTTTAGGACATTGAAAATGTTGGCAGAGAACGCCTCGTCAACAGTCTCTGTCTCTGTGAGTTTCACCATGAACGCATTTAAAAGTCTTTTCACATGCTCCTGCTGCAATGTGTCTATAACCTCATCGTTTTCGAATGATACTTCATCTCCAAAGAATACGTCCATATGGGAATTGATTTGTGATAAATGATCCAGTTTTTCCTTCACCAAATCAATAATCTGAATGTATCTGTCTTTATCCCGACGTATATTGTCCTCTGTATCTCTTCCCGATGCTGTGATATGTCTAATCGACAGTTCAAATAGCCGGTCATTGTCAGCCTTTTTTATGTAATGGCTATTGATCCAGTTTAGCTTGTCCACATCAAAAACACCGCCTGTGTTGGACACCCTGTCAAATGAAAACGCCTCAATCAGTTCTTCCATTGTGAATAATTCCTTGTTGTCGTTCGGGCTCCATCCCACTAAAGCCAGATAATTGATCAGTGCCTCAGGTAGATAGCCCTTATCCACAAAATCAGTCACTGACACATCTCCTTGCCTTTTGCTGAGTTTTTTCTTGTCCTTGTTCAAAACTGTAGGCAAATGAACAAATTCAGGGACCTGCCAGCCGTAATAATTGTATAGGACAACTTGTTTAGGTGTGGATGTCAGCCATTCCTCACCTCTGACTATGTGGGTTATCTTCATGAGATAGTCATCTATCACCACTGCGAAATGATAGGTGGGATAACCGTCGGACTTGATCAGGACCTGATCGTCAATCTCACTGGCATGAATAGCAATGTCACCTCTGACCATATCGTGAAACTTGATTTCTTCATTGTCGGGAACTTTGAGTCTTATCACATACTCTTCTCCCCTTTTGATTTTGGCTTCAGCTTCTTCTTTTGGCAGATTCAAGCAATGCCTGTCGTACATGGGAGTCTGTCCTTCCATTTTTTGCTTGTCGCGTACCTCTTCCAGCCTTTCTTTCGAACAAAAGCAATAATATGCGTGACCTTTATCTATTAATTCATGGATGTATGACTGATAGATGTCAAGCCTCTCAGATTGAATATAGGGTCCAAAGTCACCTTTTTGGACGATGGTGCCGTTCTCCATAAAAACACCTTCATCGTGACTGATGCCTGCCCATTTCAAAGAATTCAACAAATTCTCGATAGCGCCTTCAACCAATCTGGTTCTGTCTGTATCTTCTATTCTTAAAACGAATTGTCCTTTGTTTTTACTGGCATAAAGAAAATTGTACAACGCGGTTCTCAAACTACCAATATGCACGTAAC
>DMAP01000235.1 GCA_003446975.1 Clostridiales bacterium
CCGAGGATTTGCCTTGCCTAGGTTGCAAAACATATTTAACCCGATTTTATCAAGTGTTGTGTTGGGTGTTGTATGGGTATTCTGGCACCTGCCTTTATTTTTATCACAGGGGACTTCACAATCTGGGCTGCATTTTGGCTGGTATTTGTTAAATGGAATCGGATTATCAATTATTTTCACATTATTGCATAACAAAAGTGGAGGAAGTGCATTGATTGCAATCATACTCCATGGCGGAGTTAATGCACCGTCATCATGGTATCCACTTCAAGGAAGCATAAATGGTTTTTTTGGACAGATCAATCCTTATGCACCAATCACAATTGCCACATGGATTATAGTTCTGATTCTGATTGGTTTATGGAAACCGGATTTGAGGCGCAAACAACCTTTTGAACTTAAAGCAGGAACCTGATAAGAATTAGATACGTCATAATGATTAACAGGTGAACTAATAATACAGTAAATATGGAGGAAATTGATATGAGTAAAGAAAGAGATTATTCAAAAATACCATTTACCGGAATCGGTCTAATATTTGGATCGGCTATAGGGTCTGCACTTAGTTTGATCATCACAGGAAATGTTATATGGGGTGTGATGGGAACAGGTGTCGGTTTGGTTATTGGTGCGGCGATTGACAGTCACTACAGAAAGAGCGTGGATTGACAGGATGATTAGCAAAGCAATGACACCCATATTGATAATAGCGGCAATAATATTTCTGATGATGGGCTACAGCATCAACTCCATATTCTATGGAGTAGGATTTCTGATAGCCCTTCTAACTGTGTTTTGGGTTTTGAGGCAACAAAAGATTCGATATGAGCAGTTTATAAAAAATGAAAGGAACAATTGGAACACTAAAAAGAAAAGAAAGTATGAGTATGATGTTTTCGCATCTTTAGATGAGCTGAATAAAATCAAGGATAATAGTTTCAGATTGGATAAGCAGACCTGGAAAGATCTAAATATGGAAGACATATTTAAAAATATTGACAGGACCTTCACCGTACCGGGCCAACAGTATTTGTATAGTACTTTGAGAAATATCTGTACCGATAAGGAAGAACTGTTAATAAGGGAAAAAGCAATCACTGCTCTGAATGAAAACAACTCTTTAAGAGAGAAAGTGATTGAAATATTGGCTAACATTGGTATTGAAGACGGCAGCTTTACTACAAGACTCTTATTTCAAAGCATATCCTTCGATGAAAAATATATTTTGTTTCTAAAATTCAGCAGATTTGCTGTGCCATTCTCATTACTGCTATTTTTAATTGATTTACCTTTGGGTATCATTGCTTTTATTGTCTCAATGATATTAAACACAAAGAACTATTATGATACAAAGAAACATATCGGATCATATGCCGACTCAATGAAATATATGAGCAAGGTGATGACGCAGTGTGAAAATTTGTTAAAAACCGATATTGAGTTGCTAAACATCAACAAGGAGGAAACCAGCCTAGCCCTTAGAAAAACAGTTTCAATCAAAAAAAGATTTGATAAGCTGGTATTTGGCAATAATCAAAGAGGAAAGATGGCAGAGTTCAGCATTTTCTATGATTACATCAATATGATTTTTCTTCTAGAACCTATAATGTTCTATGATGCTATGAAATATGTAGAGAAATACCTGGATGATTTGAAAATCATATACGAGACTATTGGGAGGACAGACATGCTACTATCGACCGCTGCCCTCAGAACAAATCTACCTGTATACACCACACCAATATTTGAAAAGGATTCTGGATTAGAAATCAAGGATGCTGTTTATATTATTCTGAATGATCCGGTAGCCAACTCAATAAGCGTGAATCAAGGTCATGGTGTCATGATAACCGGTTCGAACATGTCTGGGAAGTCCACTTTTTTAAGAACAATTGCGACTAGTATTATCTTGGCACAAACCATAAGCACTGTGACAGCATCATTTTACAAAGCCAAAGTGCTTGTTCCATTAACATCAATCAGCATAAGCGATAGCATCGAATCAGGTGAGAGTTATTATCTTGCAGAGGTAAAATCGATTAAACGGATTATTGATTATTCGCAGAACAATAATTCGGTTATAGCATTCATTGATGAGATTTTCAGTGGTACAAACAGAATAGAGAGAACTGCCGCATCTATTGAAATACTTGATTATTTGAAACGCAATGGTATCACTGCTTTTGTTGCAACTCATGATCTGGAGATTTCAAGAGAAATATCAGGATATGACAAGTATTATTTCAAAGAGGAAGTCTCTGAGAATGACATCAATTTTGATTATCATCTTTACGAAGGAATCAGCAATACATCCAATGCGATAGAAATTCTTAAATTGGTTGGATACCCTGAGGAAATCTATGCCGCGGCAAAGATAAAAGCATTAGACATCGCAAAATCCATCTAATACATTTATATAAATCAAATTGATGATGCGCTAAAATGCGCATCATTTTATTGCTTATGAACTTTTAATATTTCAAATACTTGAATTTAATGGATTTCTTGTATCATTAAAAAAACACTAATTGCAAGGAGTATATATGAAGCAGATCGACGATCAAATGTCACAGAACTTAATAAAACCAGATTCCATAATGAAAGAGTTAATTGTTTATTTCTCACTAGTTTATCTTCTAACATGGCTTTGCTGGGCACCTTCATTTTCAATTGAGTTTAGTCATCTGACACAAACCATTCTATTGAATCTAGGAAACTTTATGCCCTCTTTACTGGCCATTATTCTTGTGATATCAACCAGAAAAAAAGAGAAGGTATCAGAGATGATATCACGTATTCTCAGAATCAGATTCTCGGTCTTTTGGTATTTATTTGCGATTTGTCTAATGCCGACATTATTAGGAACAGCATACTTGGTATATTACGCTTTAACTGGATTGGAGTTTAATTCACTGCTGCTGCCGATTATTCTACCTGATCTTTGGCCTTTGATACCTCTAGTTGGGTACTTCATAGCTGTTCAGGGACCATTGGGCGAGGAATTGGGGTGGAGAGGATACGCCCTGCCAAAATTGTTTCAGTTATTCAATCCTTTCAAGTCCAGCATGATTTTAGGAATTGTGTGGGCAATTTGGCACTTTCCGAAATTCTTTCTGGATGGAACCATACAGTTTGAGTTAGCTGATGCATACGGCGTAATGATGGCTTTAGCTGGCTATACACTCTATACAATTCTATTGACATTAATGATAACTCTTTTGTTTGTTAAAACAAATGGCAGTGTTTGGGCGGCCGTCTTATTCCACGCCATGTCCAATTTCTCTCACGGATTGGTCACAATTCTTCTGGACACCACAGGTGCTATCAGTATGTTGGCGTTAATGATTCTGTTTACTTTTTCGATGGCTGTAAGAAACAAAGAGTTGTACTTCAAACAATTGATAGTTTGATGTTAGAAACCTGTTGATCAGCGGCTACCGACGCCACCACCACCGCCGCCACCGCCGCCACCGCCGCCGGAGAAGCCGCCACCGCCACCCGAACCGGATGAGGTGCTGCTTAATGCGGTTGTGATGGAGTTGCTGATGCTGGAGGTTAAGCTGTCAAAACTGTTTCCCAATGAACTCATGGAATTTGAGGAAGCCATTCCATAATAGTACCAGCCATATCCGAATGATCGGTTTCCTTCAGTCATGTCAGGATATACAACCTGTAGCTGTTTCATGACTTCTTTAGCCACGCCCAAGGTGATGGCGTATACCATGTAATGTTCCCAGATAATCAATGAAGGTAATTCATGTCGCTCCATTTCAGAAAAATGCAGTAGGAATTTCTTGAAGGCCATCCACTTGACATAATCCTCTTCTCCTTTAGGAGAGCGTCTATAAATGGTCACAGATGATATAAAGACAATGACACCTGATAGAATCATCACAGAACCTGTCGCTTTGATGCTGGAAAATATGATCAGCATAATGCCCAGAATGAAAAACAACGATCCTGCCAATACGCCTGTCAGTATTCCTCTGGTATTGCTGTCATCGAAAAACTTGTGTTTAAGAGAAGTGTTTTTAAGATATTCAATCCACATGCTCCAGAAACCCTTGAAGCTGGTTGGGTTTTTCTTGGCAAAACGTTCTATCTCATCGAATGATACTTGTTTGTTGTCCAGTGAAACCTCGTTAAATAGAAAATCAAGCAAAGATTTTTCATGAGGTCTAAGGTTTTCGGTTTTTTCCATTTTTGTTGCCATAAAGCTTTTGTCTGATTTTTTTCTTCTGAAGAAATCACCAAATCTCTTTTCCGGAACAAATTCATCCAGACGCACATAGCCTCTCTGAGCCAAATCAATAACGGTTGCCGTGAAATCAAGAGGTATAGGCTTTCCTTTACGGATTAGAACACCCAACTCTCCAGGAGAATAGTCCTCAGGCAACTCACGATAGTAATCTCCCTTGAAGTGGGTATCGTAAGGTTTGGCAAAGCGTCGTCGAATAGAGAAAGCTAGAATTATAGAACCTAATAGAGAAATACTTGCAAAAATCCAATCCATACGGGCTAGACTTCTTCTTAAGTTTGCCTTATCCGCAAGCTTTTGCTCTTCTTCTAGGATATTCTGCAATGCTGTTTCTCCAGTTTTTAGGTTGGCATTATTGATGATACCAGGTGTAAATGTCACACGACCTTCCAAAAATGTTCTCGGAGGAAGGGTATTGATTTCCCATATCACTTCTCGTTCACTGACCAGTCGCACATTGCCGTCTAAAGGACCATGACCCCAGGCCCTTAGATCCTCATTTTTTGAACCTTCAGGTAGTATTAATCTTACACTTACATTGGATTGTGTAATCTCGGTTTCATCGCCTATAAACTTATAGTATAGTTCACCTACATCATTATGCAGCTTGATCTGATTGTGTACTTTATAGGTCAATAGGAATGTCCTGGTTTGGTTATATGCGTCTATGCTCCAATCCACATGTATGTTGTTGGGTTCTGATCTTGTAAGATAAGTGCCGACGGGTCCATAGTCATTGCCCGGATTATAGGTATAGTTTACACCGTTTTCTGACACCACAACATCTGTTATGCTGACTCCTGGATCCATTCTAAGATTCTGAAAGAAGCCATTGTGCTGACCTTGAAAATCGATGGTTCTTTCTTCTTGAATCAACATTGTGCCATCAGTTAAGACTTCTGCTGTGATTGTAACCTTGTTGATATCCATGGATTTGGTAGCATAGCCTTCTTCAACGGTAAATAACAGCAACACTAAAAATACAAAACCAAATAGAAATAGCTGCGTCTTAGTTTTTAAATACATGTTTTTACCTCATCAGTCAAAGTTCACATTGACAGGATTACGGGCTTCTCTTTCCTCCTCCAGATTGAAGTAGTCAATTTGAAGGAAATTAAACATATTGGCAATCAGGTTGTTGGGGAATAGTTTTATCTTGGTATTGAACTTCTGTACAGTATCATTGTAGAACTGTCTGGAAAAAGCTATCTTGCCTTCCGTATTGGTCAACTCTTCCTGCAACTGTCTGAAGTTGGCATCCGCCTTCAATTCCGGGTAGTTTTCAGCTACAGCAAAGAGTGATTTCAACGTTCCGGTCAATTGGCTTTCTGCCTGGGCATGCTCAGTTACGGTTTGAGCATTGATAGCGTTGGCTCTTGCCTGAGTAATCTTTTCAAATGTTTCGCTCTCATGCTTGGCATAGCCTTTGACAGTGTTGACCAGATTTGGAATCAAGTCATATCTGCGTTTCAATTGGACCTCAATCTGAGACCATGCATTAGCGACTCTTTCTTTGAGGGTGATAAGCTGATTATAGGTGAAAAAAAGATAACCTGCTATTGCAATGATTAAAGCGAAAAATAGTGGCATAATATCCTCCTGTACTCATATTAAATTACAATACATTCTATCACTAAACGTTGGAAGGTTCAATATATAAGCAGTAGAAGAGATTCAACGTTTGCCCACATTAATTAAAGCATGTATAATATTATTGGAACCCAATAACTCTGTTGAAAAGGAGAAATCAGATGTACGGTTCGTTGAGAATGTTATTGTTTTGCAGGTACATGTTTTTTATTGTTCCGGCAATAATTGGGTTAATGATAAATCCTGTGTATCAGTACCCAATGATGATTATGCTTTGGCTGGTGATGCTAATCAATTCTCAAGTAAGAATCACCTTGCTTAAAAGTCATGCCTTTATCGTATCACTCTTTCTTGAGATTGCATTGGCTACCTATCTCAGTATTTCATTCCCAGGTTACTTTTTTGTGATACTATTTGCCACATTATCAGATGCGATTTTGGGTCTGAGTGATGAAAGAAGCCTGCTATTTCTAATCATCGGTGCCTCCTTGCTTTTTGTTACATTCAATCATCTTGACGAAGCGTTATTTTACTTAATCATATTTTTTTTCATATGTACTTTTTTGTTCTTGATGCAAATAAAAACAGAACTGGATAATCGAACAGATGCCGAGATTTTATACGATAGGATAAGGAAGGCCAATTATGAGCTGGAGGGTGCGCGAGAAAGACTGATGGACTATTCTAAACAGGTAGAGAAGGTTTCTCAACTGGAAGAAAGAAATAGAATTTCAAGGGAGCTACACGATTCTATTGGTCATGATTTGACAGGTGTATTCATGCAATTGGATGCAGCAATCAATTTAATAAAGAATGATAAGGAAAAAGGGTATGAATTGCTCGAATCAGCACGTCTAAATGTGAGCAACAGCATTGAAAATGTAAGACAGACAGTAAGAGCAATAGCTCCCGTTACAACAACCAATGCGCTTAAGTTATTGTCTGAGTTAATCGAAAAATTTAGTGAGGAAGCAGGAACTACCGTGCATTGGTCGACATCGGGCACTCCATACAAGCTATACCCCAGCATAGAGACCACCTTGTACAAGAACACAAGAGAGGCCTTAACCAATTCTGCAAGGCATGGTCACGCTAAGAATATCCATATAGACTTGGAGTATCATCCTGAACAAATCAAATATACCATAGAAGATGATGGGTCTGGGGCTCATTCGATAAAAAAAGGGTTTGGCTTGAATGGTATGATAGAAAGGGTTGAACTGGTTGGGGGCAGTATTGATTTTTCAGCTGAGAATGGTTTTAAAATATTAATGGTTATACCACGAAAGG
>DMAP01000230.1 GCA_003446975.1 Clostridiales bacterium
CAATCAGAGGATTTGGTGGTTTACGGAACAAGAGGCTGGTTGACTCAGGAAGGCGATGATTATAAAGCGGAGGATGACAGAATATTCAAGCGGGAACTTATTCGATTAAACAATTCTTTCAAATCGGAAACTTTTACTAAACCAAAGCTTAGGATCGCATTGCTGCATTTCTCACCCTTTGAACCCAAAGGTGATCTAAACCTGTTTGGAGAGCTCATCTGCAGGCATCGCATAGACATATGTCTTTATGGACATCTCCACGGTATAGATGGACACAAAAATATCAGAGAAGGCTTGGTGGAGCAAACCAAGTTCTTTTGTGTGGCTGCTGATTATATCGATTTCAAATTAAAAGAGATTATTGAGGTATGATGATGAAAGAGATAGAAGTAAAAGTATTAAATATCGATCCTTGTTCTATGGAAAAAAAACTAATCACACTAGGCGCGGTTAAAGTAAAGGACGAAAAACAAATCAACATGATATTTGACACCAAGGACTACTATCTGGATAGAAGCTCAAATGGCTATGCCAGAATCAGAGTGACGGAAGACAAGTTAAGAAACAGACAAGATAAAATATTCACATTGAAAAAAAACATCACCACCGATGGTGTCAGGGAAAATAAAGAACACAACATGGAATTGGCCGACGATGAACTGATGGTGCAGATCTTGATTGGCTTGGGGTATGAGCTCAAGCATACTGGGAAAAAACACAGAATTTCATATGAGCTTGAAGGGATTCTGTATGAAATTGATATCTGGGATAATGATACTTATCCTTATCCTTACATGGAAATAGAAGTCAATCGGGAAGAAGATATTGATAGAGCTGTGGAACTGCTTGGTATTGACAGGGGCAACATTACAACTAAATCTATTCAACAACTAAGAAAGGAGCTGGCGCTTGACAATGATTGACATAAAAAAGACAGATTGTAATAAGAAGGAAGACTTTTACATTTTTTTGGATAGAAGTATATCAGCATTACTAAGAGATGAGTCGGATTGGTTAGCAAATCTATGCAATACAACCGCCTTGATCTGGGATATGATGGCGGATATCAACTGGGTAGGATTCTATCTTTATAAAGAAGGACAATTGGTATGTGGACCCTTTCAAGGGAAACCCGCCTGCACACGAATCAATATAGGCGAAGGTGTCTGTGGAACCGCAGCACTTATTAGAGAGTCTGTGTTGGTTCAGGATGTCCACGCATTTCCGGGTCATATAGCTTGCGATAGCGCATCAAACTCCGAATTAGTTGTTCCTCTCACAAATGGTGACAGGATCATTGGTGTATTGGATATCGATAGTCCATTGTTTAGTAGATTTGATCAAGATGATAGATTAGGGTTTGAGAAAATTGTCGAAACCATATTGAAGTATCTGTCAATTCCTGAAAAATATTGACAAATGAAATAGACGGTTCCAACGCTGGGCTATTGACAAAATTTTAATGATATAATATGATGCTTAGGAATGGGAAATAAAAGCTTGGAAAGAAAAATAGTAGTAAAAATGCGCTAAGATGAAGAGAGCAGTCTGGCTGGTGAAAAGATTGCAGAGCATTGGCATGAAATACGATTCTGGAGCTTCCATGGGAAACTATGGCGCAGGTAGGCGATATATACATAAAGGCTTAGGCGAATTAAGGTGGTACCACGAGTCAATGCTCGTCCTTGAAATTTTTTCAAGGACGTTTTTTGTTCGATTAAAACTTAGAAGAGGTAGAAAGATGGAAAGAAATGTTTTTGATGTATTGAAAGAGAGAGGATATATTGAGCAGTGCACCCATGAAGGTGAAATCAGAGAACTGCTCGGGAGGGAATCGGTTACTTTCTATATTGGATTCGATCCTACAGCAGACAGCCTTCATATTGGTCATTATATACAAATAATGGTTATGGCTCATATGCAAAGACATGGACACAGACCCATAGCAATAATAGGCGGCGGGACTACCATGGTTGGAGATCCCAGTGATAGAACAGGCATGAGATCATTATTGACCAGGGAAGCGATAGCTGCTAATGGCGAGAAATTCAAGGAAGTATTTAAAAAGTTTTTGGATTTCAATGAAGACAAGGCTTTGATGGTGGACAATGCTGATTGGCTGCTTAATCTAAATTATGTTGAGTTCCTTAGAGAGATTGGTCTTCACTTTTCAGTCAATAGGATGCTGACTGCTGAGTGTTACAAAAATAGAATGGAAAAAGGGCTCACATTCCTTGAGTTCAATTATATGATTATGCAGGCTTATGACTTCTATATGCTGCATAAGCTATACAACTGTAAAATGCAGTTTGGCGGGAATGATCAATGGTCCAATATCATAGCAGGGGTTGATCTGATTAGAAGAAAGCAAGGGGTAAGTGCTTTCGGAATGACTTTTTCCCTTCTTACCAACAGCGAAGGCAAGAAAATGGGCAAAACAGAAAAAGGAGCATTGTGGCTGGATCCGAAAAAAACATCCCCATATGACTTTTATCAGTACTGGAGAAATATAGACGATGCCGATGTGAAAAAATGTCTCGCTCTGTTAACATTTATTGAGATGGATGAGGTAGAAAGATTAGGGTCTTTAGAAGGTGCAGAGATTAATAGGGCAAAAGAGATATTAGCCTATGAAATCACCAAATTGATCCACGGTGAGACAGAGGCTGAAAAAGCACAGGAAGCTGCCAGAGCTTTGTTTTCTAAAGGAACCGATTCAGAGAATATGCCTTTTACTGACATGGACAGCTCATTGTTGGCGGACAACACAACAATTATCGATATACTCAGGTTGACTGGCCTGATCAGCACCAATAGCGAGGGCAGGAGACTGATTCAACAGGGAGGGATATTCCTCAATGATGAAAAGATACAGGACTTTGCAAGATTGATACAACGTGAGGATTTTTTGGATAATAAGCTGATTGTAAAAAAAGGAAAGAAGATATTCCATAAAGTAAATTTAAAGTAGAGGATGACAAAAATGTCTAAAATAAGACTAGCCGTAGTTTGTACCTTTGGACTTGAGGCTATAGTGAAACGAGAACTTATTCAGATGGGTTACAATAATCTGACAGTAGATAATGGGTGGATATTCTTTGATGCGGAAATCGAGGATATCATCAAAACCAATATAAATCTAAGAAGTGCCGAGAGAGTCTTGCTGGTGATGGGTGAGTTCAATGCGGTGACATTCACAGAGTTGCATGATAAAACCTATGACTTGCCTTGGGATGAATGGATTGAAAAAGACGGCAGCTTCACGGTCAAGGGAAAGTCTGTAAAATCAAAGCTATACAGCGTGTCGGACTGCCAATCAATTGTAAAGAAAGCCATAGTGAACAAACTGAAAAACAGGTTCGATATTGAGTGGTTCAGCGAGAAAGGGGCTGAGTTCACAGTCCAGGTCTCCATCCATAAGGATAATGTCATTTTGACCATTGACACCACGGGCTCACGAGAAGGCTTGTTCAAAAGAGGATACAGAAAAAGCGCTGTCGATGCACCTTTGAAAGAGACAATGGCTTCTGCTCTTGTACAGCTTAGTTTTTGGAATAAGGACAGAATTTTGTATGACCCCATGTGCGGATCAGGCACGATTGCCATTGAAGCCGCATTGATAGGAACCAATACACCTCCTGGACTGTTCAGACATTTTGCTTCTGAGGAATGGCAGGCGATCCCTGCCATAGCTTGGGAGGACATCAGATTTTATTACGAATCACAGATAGATCATGATTCCAAGCTTAAGATATTCGCCTCTGATATCAATAGAGATGCGATTGAGTCCGCGAAAAAAAACGCCATAAGAGCAGGAATGGAAGAGCATATTAGTTTTGAGACGATGGATATCAAAGATATTGTCCTGCCTGGAGATTATGGCGTCATGATTACCAATCCACCTTATGGAGACAGAATTGGCGATGAAGAAACGGTCATGGAAATATCCGAATTCCTAGGTAAAATTTTCGGTAGCAACAAGACATGGTCAAACTACGTCATAACATCTTTTGAAAAATTCGAGACTTATTATGGCGCTAAGGCTTCCAGAAAGAGAAAACTATTCAATGGTAATGTAAAGGTCAATTATTATCAATATTTCGGAGAAAAAAAGCTGTGAATAGATTGCTTTTTTTCAAAACCGAATTTATTTGTGATATAATTATAATCAAAGCAACAATCAAAAAAATCACTACAGGAGGATAAAATGATAGTAGGACATAAAGATGATATAGCGTTTGTAAGACCTGATGATCCGTCTATAAAAGGGGCGGAGATGAAAAAAATAATTGGATCAGATGAAGGCTGGGAAGATTACGTCATGAGAATTGTAAAGCTAGAGCCTAATGGCTACAGCTTCAACCACAATCATCCATGGCCACATATAAATTACTATATAAAAGGTCAGGGAATACTCACGGTAGAAGGCAAGGAGTATCCTGTAAAAGAGGGTGGCTATTCACTAGTACCCGCAAATAAGCAGCATCAATGGCGATCGCTAGAGGATACAGGGTTGGAATTTATTTGCATCGTTCCAAAGGAAGGACATAAATAATCTGAGTTTAAGTCTATTGTAAAAGGGTGAAATATTCTTATGAGTAACAATGATTTCAAAGTATCAATGAACTCTCCACAGTTCAAGATTTTAGACAGCATGATAGATGGTGTCAGGCTACTCAATAAATTCAATACAGTCATACATACCAACCAATATCTTGAACAGAATATCATTTCCCATACAATCGGCAAAAAATGTTATGAGGGAA
The DNA here is from genome assembly GCA_003446975.1 of Clostridiales bacterium. Classification (GTDB taxonomy): domain Bacteria; phylum Bacillota; class Clostridia; order Tissierellales; family Dethiosulfatibacteraceae; genus 38-11. Next base: position 4,767 of record DMAP01000230.1, read on the forward strand.
TAGGAAAAAGAGAAGCCTGTCAGCAATGCATTTCTGAGGAGACTTTTGCATCTGGAGAGACATTTAGAAAGCATGAAATAATCAATGACAGACATTATCTAGTCATCAGCTCGCCCGTTTATGACAGATACAACAATATCAGCGCGGTTGTTGAAGTTTTCAGGGATATCACAAAGGAAAAAGAGCTTGAAGAATCATTGATCATAAAAAACGAAAAAATGCGAAACGATATAGAGTTTGCGCAGAAAATGCAGATCAATATGCTCCCAATCAAAGGAATATACAATGATCTTCAGATCGATTATTTTTATCAACCTTCAGAGCTACTCAGCGGAGACATGTTTGATGTCTTTAAGATAGACAATGATTGCACAGGTTTTTATATTTGCGATGTAGTGGGACATGGAATCTCATCTTCTATGATCAGTATGTATGTTAAGCAAACCATGAGAGCTATCAGCAAAAAAACCACAGACATCAATTCAATCATGAGTGAACTGCACAGGACTTTTCTAGCCCTGAACTTTGAAGACGATAAATACTTTTCGATCTTTTTTGGTTTGTTCAATAAACACACAATGGAGCTTCAGTACATTAATGCAGGTCATAACTGCGAACCATTGATGAAGCGAAGTGAGCAGGTACTAAAACTGAAAGCGAGAGGCTACCCAATATGCAATATCTTTGAAAGTGTCAATTATGAAGTGAAAAGAATCAATCTACAACTTGGCGACAATATACTGTTCTATACAGATGGCATCACTGAAATGAAGAACCCCGCCGGAGAATATTTTGGAGAGAATAGATTGATGGCGTTATTTCAAAATGAAGACAATATCATCAGTAGGATTGGTGAAGAGATAGATACATTTGAGGGACTAAACAGTGATGACTTGGCATTGTTGGATATTAAAGTTATTTAACCGGAGGTTGCAATGAGTGTTTCTGTTGATTTGAAAGGATCAGGAATAAGTTTCAAACTGTTGAAAAAGATCGAAGCCGATATCAAGGAAGCGCATCAAAAGCTTTATGATCGTTCAGGTGAAGGCAGTGACTACTTGGGCTGGGTGGAATGGCCAGTAAGATACGATAAGCAGGAGTTTGAACGAATTATCAGTACAAGCAAGAGAATCAGAAAAAAAAGTCAGGTTTTTCTTGTAATAGGGATAGGTGGCTCGTATTTAGGCTCAAAGGCAGCTCTAGAAGCAATCAAGGGCAATTTCTACAATCAAATGACCAAAGAAACCCCTGATATTTACTTTGTAGGGAATAATATAAGCAGCAAATATCTGATTGATATTTTGGAGATAATAAAAGATAAAGAGATTTGTGTCAATGTGATTTCAAAATCGGGGACAACCACTGAACCCGCTGTTGCATTCAGAATTATCAAAAATATGATGGAGAAAAAATATGGGAAAGCTGAAGCAGCCACCAGAATTTTTGCTACAACTGACAAAAGCAAAGGCGCTTTACTGACGTTAGCCAAGAAAGAGAACTATGAAACCTTTGTAATCGGAGATGATATAGGCGGAAGATTTTCAGTGATAACGCCCGTCGGGTTGCTCCCCATGGCGGTTGCTGGAATTGACATTAGAGCGTTTATGCATGGGGTAGCATCCGGTTATGAACAGTATAAAGTACCAAATATGGACGAAAATCCATGTTTCCGATATGTGGCCTTTAGGAACATCATGTATTCAAAAGGGAAAAAAATAGAAATCCTTGCGAACTATGAGCCGTCCTTGGCTAATTTTTCCGAGTGGTGGAAGCAACTATTTGGAGAAAGCGAGGGTAAAAGCCACAAAGGAATTTATCCCTCATCGGTAAATTTCACATCTGATTTGCACTCAATGGGTCAATACATTCAAGATGGCGAAAGGCATTTGTTTGAAACAGTCATAAGAGTTGCCGAACAGAACCCTGACATAGAGCTGCCGATGGATGACAATGACCTTGATGGTTTGAACTATTTAAGTGGAATGACTTTGTCACATATTAATGAAAAAGCCCTTGAGGGTACATTCATAGCGCATGTTGAAGGCAATGTTCCCAATTGCATCATTTCGGTTGATAGGATTGATAGCTTTACATTAGGCAAGCTTATGTACTTTTTCATGGTCAGCTGTGGCACCAGCGGATACCTTCTTGGCGTGAACCCCTTTAACCAACCGGGAGTGGAAGACTATAAGAATAATATGTTTGCATTGTTGGGCAAACCGGGATATGAGGAACTTAGAAAAAAACTTTTGAGTTGATTCAGACCAATAAAAATGTTATAATACTAAAGTTTTCAGAGCGATGAGAGGAGTTAGCATGGGGCATTTTATCAAGGTTTTTTTAATATCCCTGTTGTGTTTTGTCTTGACAGTAGGCGCAGGCATTTATACGTATATCAAATTTTTCAATCCATACGATGGACAGGATTATACCTACGTTGAGAATCCTGCCTGGGACAAGAATTTAGATGACATAGAGGAAGATGATCTGTCTCCTCTTGAGAAGGCAATTAGAGACTCAAAGAGGGTAAATATTCTAGTTCTGGGGCTTGAAGGACCTAGAAGCGATACAATGATGGTTGTAAGTTTTGATAGAGCAACTGCAGAAGCTAATATAATATCCATACCGAGAGACACATATTTTCATCGGGAGGGTTATGAAGCCCAGGGACAGAAAAAAGTCAATGCAATTTACTCCGCTTCAGGAACTCAGGGCGTTATGAGAGTATTTGAGAGCATATTGAGTCTGCCAATCCATAACTATATAACGGTAGATTACGAAGCTGTCAGGAAGTCTGTAGATGCGATAGGCGGCGTGGAAGTTGATGTTCCATTTCATATGGAATACGAAGATCCATATGCTAATCCACCATTATCAATCAATATACCAAAAGGCACACAGATAT